>JBKPPN010000135.1:0-6455 GCA_046733575.1 Candidatus Methylomirabilota bacterium
CACGCAACTCGCATCGGCGAGCGCCGCTCTGACGTCCGGCGTCACGCGTCCCACCCCGGAGAAGTAGGCGAGCACGCGTCCGCTGCGCGTGTCGCGGATACGCAGACCGACGTTGTCCTCGGCGCTGGCGGGCATCCGGCCCTCCAGGTGGAGCGGCGGCTTGCCGGGCACGGCGACGGCCTGCACGCTGAGGTCCGTCGGCTCGCCCTCGTGATCGACGATCACGTCTTCCGCCCCGGGCTTCAGCGTGCGCCACGTAACCTGGTCGGGGAAGCGCTCCAGCGTCCGGTAGAAGACGTTGTCGTCGGTGAATCCCCGTCGCGTCGAATCGGTCGCGTAGACGACGAGGGGATGCGACTCGCGGAGTGAGAGCAACCCGAGGCAGTGATCGAGGTCACCGTTCGTGAGGACGAGGGCCGCGATGGGGGAGTGACGGAGCGCGCGCGGATGCAGCGCGGGGAAGGACTCGATCTGGGCGCGGATCTCGGGGGAGGCGTTCAGCACCACCCAGCGATCGCCGTCCGCGCTGACCGCCACGCTCTCCTGCGTGCGCGCCCGCGCAGCGATCGTCCCGGCGCGCACACCGCGACAGTTCGGACAGCCGCAGTTCCACTGCGGAAAGCCGCCCCCCGCGGCAGACCCGAGCACACGGATGCGCACGCTCAGATCTCCAGACGCACGGCAGCCCCCCGGTCGCGCGTGACGCGGACACGGGGGGCTGCGCGCATGTCGTGAAGACGGGCGTCGAGACTAGAAGCGGTCGTCCGGCTCCCGCTCGAAGTCGTCCTGATACGCGTTGATCTCCGCCGACATGTTGATCTCCTCGAACGTCGGGGCTTCCCAGCTCATCCTCTCACCCCCAGGCGACCTGGCTCGCGGTGCTGTAGTTCCCGATGGTAGAAGCCGCCGGCCCGTCCGTCAACGTCGAAGACGTCGCCGGGCTGGCCCCGTGAGAAGATGCCGCGGCATCGAGCGAGGTGGCCCATGGCGGGGACGAACGTCAGTCGGCGACGGTTTCTGCACGGCCTGGTGGTCGGGACGGGCATGCTGGCCGGGCCCGGGAAGCTGCGCGCGCAGGCGCGGACGGTGAAGATCGGGGTCATCAGCCCGGTGACGGGCCCCATGGCCGAGGTCGGCGGCGACACGCGGCTCGGGGCGGTGCTCGCCGCGGAGGCGATCAATGCCGCGGGCGGCATCAAGTCGCTGGGCGGCGCGCGCCTGGAGCTCCTGCTGGCCGACAGCGAGACCAAGGTCGACGTGGCCCGCGGCGAGGCGGATCGCCTCATCGGCGCCGGCGCGCAGCTGCTCACCGGCGGCTTCCACTCGGCGCACGTCTCGACACTGGCCTCGCTCGCCCAGCAGCGCCGCGTGCCGTACCTCATCGACATCTCGGGCGCGGATCAGCCGACGGCGAACGTGGCCCGATCGGTGCGCGAGGGCCAGCAGAAGGTGCAGTACGTCTACCGCAACTTCCCGGGCAGCGTGACGTTCGGCAGGAACGCCATCCGCTACATGAGCGAGATCTTCCGCGAGGCGCACGTCACCCCGAAGCGTCTCGTCCTGATGTACTCGAACGACATCTTCGGCAAGACCCAGACCGAGAGCTTCCAGGCCGCCCACAAGGCGGCCAATCCCGGCTTCGACATCGTGGACGTGATCCCGTATCCGGAGAACGCGACGGACCTGTCGACGGAGGTCGCGCGCGCGAAGGCGGCGAAGCCCGACATCATCTCGCCCTTCACGCGTCCCGTGACGGCCATCCTCCTCCTGGAGGAGATCGCCAAGCAGCGCGTCGACTGCATGGGCGTCATCAGCGGTGGCGCGCCGGGCCTGTACGAGACGGGTCAGATCAAGCAGCTGAGGGAGAAGATCGAGCACGTCATGGACGCCGCGCCCTGGCCGAACTATCGCCATCCCGACGTGCCGAGGATCGCCGCGGACTTCGCGCGACGGAGCGGCGGACGTTACTTCGATGCCAGCGGCGGCTTCATGTACGAGGCGATCCTCGTCATGGCCGACGTGCTGGAACGCGCCGGCTCCACGGATCCCGACGCGCTCGTGGCCGCGATCAAGAAGACCAACTTCACGGGTGGCATCACGGTCTCGAGCGGGCCGGTCGTGTTCAACGAGACCGGCGACAATCCGAACGCGAGCACCGCGATGATCCAGGTCCTGGGGCAGCGCCCGCGCGTGGTGTGGCCGAAGGACGCCGCCGAGCAGAAGCTCGTCTTCCCGCGCCCGAAGGCGTAGGCCACGGTGGATCTCGAGGCGGAGGTGGCGCGTCTCACGGAGTCGTTGCGGGTGGCCGTCGATCAGCAGACCGCGACGGCCGAGATCCTTCGCCTGATCAGCAGCTCCCGGCATGATGTGAAGCCGGTCTTCGACGGCATCCTCAGGAGCGCAACGCGGCTGTCCGGGGCGAATCACGGTGTCATCGCGATGATCGAGGGCGACCGCCTGCACGTCACGGCCACGCATGGCACGACGCCCCGGTGGCTCGAGATCGCCGCGACGATCTATCCACTTCCGATCGAGCCGACGAGCGCCTCGGGTCGAGCGATCATCGAGCGTCGATCCGTCTTCATCGAGGATGGGCAGGAGACGGCTTTTCCCGCCGCGCGCCACCTCGCGCGAGCCATGGGCTATCGCAGCCAGCTCATGATCCCGATGCTACGCGGCGACACGCCCGTCGGTGTCCTGGCCCTCGTCTGGCAGGAGCGGCGTGCTCTGCCCTCCGCGCAGCTCCCCGCGCTCCAGACGTTTGCCGACCAGGCCGTCATCGCGATCGAGAACGCGCGGCTCTTCCGCGAGCTGCACGAGCGGAACGAGTCCCTCACGGAGGCGCACGCGCAGGTCAGCGAGGCGCTCGAGCGCCAGACCGCGACGAGCGAGATCCTGCGCGTGATCAGCGCGTCGCCGACGGACGTCCAGCCGGTCTTCGATGCCGTCGCCGCGCACGCCGCACGTCTGTGCCGGGCGGAGGACGCGATGCTGCTACGCGTCGCCGGCGAGGCCCTGGCGTTCGCCGCAGGAGTGGGGCCGCTGAGCCTCAGCACGCCGGCGGGATTTGCCTTCCCGCTCACGCGTGGGTCGGTCAGCGGACGCTCGGTCATCGACGGCACGACGCTGCACATCCGCGATCTGGCCGCGGAGCCCGAGGACCGCTTTCCGATGGGCAAGGAGCTCCAGCGCCGCTTCGGTCACCGGACGATGCTCGCCACGCCGCTTATGCGCGACGGAAAGGCGCTCGGGACCATCTGCATCTTTCGCGTCGACGTGCGACCGTTCACCGATGCCCAGATCGATCTGCTCCGCACCTTCGCCGACCAGGCGGTGATCGCCATCGAGAACGTCCGGCTGTTCAACGAGCTCGAGGCGCGGACGCAGGCGCTCACGCGCTCGGTGGAAGAGCTGCGCGCGCTGGGGCAGATCGGGCAGGCCATCAGCTCCACGCTCGACCTGCCCACCGTGCTGAGCACGATCGTGGCGCGGGCCACGGACCTCGCCGACGCGGATGCGGGCGTCATCTACGAGTACGACGAGGAGCGCGAGGTGTTCCTGCCGCGCGCCACGGAAGGTCTCGAGACCGCGATCGTCGACACGATGATCGCGACACCGCTGCGCCGAGGTGAAGGGGCGACCGGACGCCTCGCCCAGGAGCAGGAGCCGGTCCACGTGCCCGACATCCTCGCTGCCCCCTCGGACAGTCGCATCCGCGACGTCCTGGTGCCCGCGGGGTACCGCACGCTGCTGGCCGTGCCGCTCGCACGGGAGGGGCATCTGCTGGGTGGCCTCACCGTCCTCCGCAAGCGCACGGGCGAGTTCGCGCCCGAGGTCGTCGGTCTCCTGCGCACCTTCGCCACGCAGTCGGCCCTCGCCATCCAGAACGCGCGGCTCTTCCGCGAGCTCGAGATCAAGAGCCGCCAGCTGGAAATTGCGAGCCAGCACAAGTCGGACTTCCTTGCCAGCATGTCGCACGAGCTGCGCACGCCGCTCAACGCCGTCATCGGATTCTCCGACGTGCTCCTGGAAGGGATGTTCGGGCCCACGAACGAGAAGCAGACGGAGTACCTCCAGGACATCCTGGCCTCGGGCCAGCATCTGCTCTCGCTGATCAACGACATCCTGGATCTGTCGAAGATCGAGGCGGGGCGGATGGAGCTCGAGCTGGCGGAGTTCCAGGTCCCCTCCGCCGTAGACGATGCGTTGCTGCTCATGCGCGAGCGGGCCGCTCGTCGCGGCATCACGGTCACGCGCGAGGTCGACCCGGAGATCGGCGCCATCCGTGCCGACCTGCGCAAGGTCAAGCAGGTGCTGCTCAACCTGCTTTCCAACGCCATCAAGTTCACGCCCGAGGGTGGACAGATCCACGTGCGCGCCGCGCGTCGCGACGACGGCGTGGAGTTCTCGGTGCGCGACAGCGGCATCGGCATCGCGCCCGAGCATCACGCGCTCGTCTTCGAGGAGTTCCGTCAGGTGGGCCGCGCGGAGAAGAAGGCCGAGGGCACGGGACTGGGGCTCGCGCTGTGTCGCCGGTTCGTCGAGCTGCACGGCGGACGCATCTGGGTGACGAGCCGCCTCGGGGAGGGCTCGGTGTTCACCTTCACGGTCCCCGACGCCCGCGACACGGACAGCGCGACGCCATGAAGATCACGGTCCTCGACGACTATCAGGACACCATCCGCACGCTCCGCTGCTTCGACCGCGTCGCGGGGCACGACGTCACGATCTGGAACGACCACACCAAGGACGTCGACGTGCTGGCAGAGCGGCTGAAGGACACCGAGGCGCTCTGCCTGCTCCGCGAGCGGACGCCGATCCAGGCGCCGCTCCTCGAGCGGCTCGACCGTCTCAGGCTCATCAGCCAGGTCAGCGTCTATCCCCACATCGACGTCGCCGCGTGCACGCGCCGCGGCGTGCTGCTCTCCTCGAGCACGCTGCCCGGACAGCCGTCGTACGCCACCGCGGAGCTCACGTGGGGCCTCGTCATCGCGGCGTACCGCCGCATCCCTCAGGAGATGGCGGCCCTCAAGGCGGGGCGATGGCAGGGCACGACGATCGGGCTGGGTCTCCGCGGCAAGACGCTGGGGATCTTCGGCTACGGCAAGATCGGCGCGGTGGTCGCGGGCTACGGACGCGCCTTCGGGATGCCGGTCCTGGTGTGGGGGCGCGAGACGACGCTGGCCAGGGCGCGTGACGACGGCCACGCGCTGGCGTCGAGCCAGGCCGCGCTGTTCGAGCAGTCGGACGTCGTGTCGCTCCACCTCCGGCTCGTCGACGGCACGCGCGGGATCGTGACCGCGGCTGACCTCGCGCGCATGAAGCCGACCGGGCTCCTCGTCAACACGAGCCGCGCCGGTCTCGTGGCGCCAGGCGCGCTGGAGGCGGCGCTCGAGGCGGGGCGGCCGGGGATGGCCGCCGTCGACGTGTACGAGGACGAGCCGGTCCTCGGCGGTCGGCACCCGCTGCTTGCGCTCGACAACGTCGTGTGCACCCCGCATCTCGGCTACGTCGAGCGCGACGCGCTCGAGCACATGTTCACGACGATCTTCGACCAGGTGCTCGCCTACGCGGCAGGCGCGCCCATCCACGTCGTCAATCCGGAGGCCCGGAGGGGCGCCTGATTTCCCCGGAGGTGTGAGAAACTGCTCACTTGGTGATGGAGCAGTCTTCCCCTTCCCAGCGGTGGTGCCCCTCGCCGCCGCGCGTGGTGCTCTTCGACTTCGGCGGCACGCTGGACGCCCCCGGCGTTCCCTGGAAGGAGCGGATGCGCCGCCTCTATCGCGACGAGGGCCTCGACGTCAGCGCCGACCGTTTCGATCCCGTCTTCTACCGGGCGGACGACGCCCTGGTCGGCACGATTTCCGCCACGCTGTCGCTCGAGGACACGGTGCGCCGCCTCGTGGAGGGCATCGATGCTGCCCTCGACGCCGCGCCCGCCGGGGCCCGCGCGGCCAAGCGCTTCGTCGACGACGTCCTGGCCGCCGCCGAGGCGCACGCGCCGGTGCTCGCCGAGCTCGCGCGCCGCTATCGCCTCGGCATCGTGTCGAACTTCTACGGCAACCTGGAACGCGTGTGCGCCGACGTGGGGCTCGCCCGATTCTTCGACGTGGTCGTCGACTCCACCCGCGTCGGCGCCACGAAGCCCGACGCACGCATCTTCCGTCATGCGCTCGACCGGCTGGGCGCGGAGCCCGCGTCCGCCGTGTTCGTGGGCGACTCGCTGCCGCGCGACATGGCCGGCGCCCGGGCCCTCGGGATGCCTCACGTGTGGATGGTCGAGCCGGGCTCGCCTCCCGGCGCATCGTGCTGTCCGCACGATCCAGTCATCCAGTCCCTGGAGGCGTTGCAGGGCCTCCTCCGGTGAGCGCGCCGATGCACGGCGGCATCATCGCCGCGGGCGAGGGTCGTCGGTTGCGTGCGAGCGGGTTCGCCATGCCGAAGCCGCTCGTGCC
>JBKPPN010000136.1:0-7439 GCA_046733575.1 Candidatus Methylomirabilota bacterium
GCGGGAGCGGACGCTCGAGGACGGGGCGGCGAGCGGCAGGAGAACGAAGGCGCGGCGGTTCGACCGAGGAGGCGAAACTACGGCGGCGGGGCCACCCCGCCGCCGTAGTGCAGCGAGCGTCAGCGCGGAAGCGCCGCGGGCGCCCCAGGGCTGATCGTCACGTCCCACTGGACGGTGTCGCCCTTGCGGATGGCCATGTGCTTCGCGTTCGGCATCGGCATCTCGAACGAGTTGCCGTTGTCCATCTTCACTCGGATCTCGTTGCGGTCGACGTCGGTCACCCGGCCGTAGAACGTCTGTCGGGTCGCTGCCGGCGCCACTGCCGTGGCGCCCGGCGTGACGACCACCGGCGCCGGAGGTGCGGCCACCACCGGCGGCGGTGCGGGCACCTGGGCCACGGTCGGCGAGCTGGGCGCCGAGCCAAGCGGCGCCGGGCTGGTGATCCTGGGCGGAAGCGGGTTCGCCGTGGCGGTGGGCGGCACCTGCGTGCTGCTCACGCCGGGCGGCGGCTGGACCGCGCCGGACGGGTTCATCGTCACATACTCGCCGCCACGGTAGACGACGGGCTCACCGGAGCGAACCACGACGACCGAGCCCGGCGTGATCGTGCTGTACGCGTTGTAGGCGATGGGCTGACCGTCGACGAGCACCATCGTGCGTGGGCCGACCCGGTACATCGTGCCGTTGTCGAGCACGATCACGTTCGCGGCGGAATCGTAGCGGATGAACTTGCCGCGCTCACCTTCGACTCCCGCGGTGGGCTGCGCGATGGCGACGCTCGCGCTGAGCGCCAGGCCCAGAATCGCTGCCAATGCTGATCTCATCATGCGCCTCCGTCATTCTCGACTTTGCACGTGACAGCGAGAAACGGAGCAAGACGTCTGCCAGCGACGCCCCGGCGGGGGCACTCCGGGACGCGTCAATGCGCGCGAAGACGATGGGGCCGCGCGTGCGGACCTCGCGCGGTCGTGGGGTGCGGTATAGTAACGGTTCCTCGTGCGGCGCCGCGCCGCCGATCTCAGCCCAAGGAGGCACCCGAGCCGATGAGCGAGGCGATTCACCGGGCCCGGCCCACTGCGGTCAAGATCAACGTCGTCGACAACCAGATCGAGCACGCGCTGAAGCAGCTCAAGAAGGAGATGGTGTCGTCGGGCGTCTTCAAGGAGATGAAGCGGCGCGCGTACTACGAGAAACCTTCGGTGAAGCGGAAGCGGAAGCAGGCCGAGGCTCGCAAGAAGCGTCGCAAGGCCATGAAGCGCCTGCGTCCCGACGAGGACTGAGCCCGGGTTCACGGGCACGGCGCGTGCAGCCGTCGGTCTCCGAGGAGGCTCTCATGCGCCACGTCGCCGCTGCCGCTGCTGTCCTCGCGCTTGTGCTCGCTCTTCCCGGTGCCATCCTCGCCGGGGTCGGTGATTACCGACTCGTGCAGGGACGGATCACCGTGTGGCCTCCGGAACCATTCGCCTACGGCGTTGCCGCCGTCCAGACGGAGTCCGCGTCGCAGCCGTACTTCGTCGAATTCACGCCTGCCACGGCGCTGCCGCCCGGTCTGCAGGCCGGTGACCTCGTCGCGGTGGTCGGCCGCGAGGGCGCGACCGCCGATCGTCTGACCGCAGTGACCGTCGAGCGTCGCGGCCCCGCGAGCGCCACCGCGGGCTGGCAGACGGTGAGCGGCGGGGTCGAGTCGGTATCCGGATCGACCGCCGTCATGCGGCTCGCCGACGGTCGGCGGATCGCCGTCGACCTCTCGGACATGAACGCCGACTTCATCCGCGTCCAGCGCGGCCAGGACCTCACCGTGACGGGCCTCGTGATGTCGCCGACGCTGATCCGCGTGCGCGGGATGGCGACGCCGAGCGCCACCGACGCGCCCGCGGCACTGCCGCGCACCGCTCCCCCGCGTCAGTGAGCTCGGCGCGCACGCTGGGCGCAGGACTGGTGACGGTCCTGCTCGCGGCGTGCGCGCTCGCGGGCTGCGCGAGCAGCACCGCACGCGGGCAGTCGGCCCTCTCGCACGGCGACTACGTCTCCGCCGTCCAGGAGTTCGAGGCCGCGCTGGCCGACAAACCCGATCGCGTCGACGCGATGATCGGTCTCGGGGTCGCGCGCTACAAGCTGGCCGATTATCCGGGGGCGCGTGATGCGCTCGAGCGCGCCGTGGCGCATTCCGCGCGCGAGCCGCTCGCGCGGCTCTATCTGGGCCTCACGGAACTCCAGGCCGGCAACGTGCCGCGGGCGCTCGAACAGATCCGGACGTTCCGCACCCAGCCGCTCGATCCCCGCGTCTCGGCGCTCATCGACCGAAGCCTGCCCGTCCTGGAGTCGCCACAGCTCAGCCCGGAGATCCGGACGCTGATCGCGACCGCGCTCGAGGACGAGGTGTCCCTCGCCCGTGAGCTGGAGCACGCGCGGCTCGTGGCCGCGGCCCCGCCGCCGTTCGTCCGCCCCTACCCGCTTTACTACGACTGCGTCGCGGTCCGCCACGGGCGGATCGTCTGCTTCTGAGCGGCGTCAGGCCGCCTGCCGCTCGCCTTCGGCCTTGGCGTCGGGCGCGCCCCGGTCCGCCGCCGCGTGCTCGATCTCGGAGTTGATCTCTGCACCGAGCAGCAGCACGACGCTCGAGAGGTAGAGCCACAGAAGGAGCAGGATCACGCCGCCGATCGAGCCGTAGGTCGCGTTGTAGCTGTTGAAGCGCGCCACGTACAGCCGCAGACCGAACGACATGGCCAGCCAGAGTACGAGGGCGAACGTCGAGCCCGGCGTGAGCCATCGCCACTCCTGCTCGACGGCGGGCGCGAAGTAGTAGACCATCGCCACACCGACCAGCGCGAACAGCAGCGCGAGCGGGATGCTCGCGATGCTCCACACCGTCGCGTACATCTGTCCGACGCCGAGCCGCGAGGCCAGCGCGCCGCCGAGCTGCGGCCCGAACACCATCGCCGCCAGCGCGACGAGGAGGAACGCCGAGAACCCGATCGTGAGGAGGATCGCGACGCCGCGACGCTTCCACCACGGCCGTGCGTCCTCCACGCCGTACGCGACATTGAGGGCGAACATCACCGAGCCCATGCCGCTCGACGCGCTCCAGAGCGCCAGCACGGCGCCGAACGACAGGACGCCGCTGCCCGCACCCTTGATGACCTGCGCCAGGGTCTTGCCGATCATCGAGGCCGCGTCGGGCGGCACGACCCGGCCGACGTAGCCCATGAACGTGTCCATGAGCGCACCGGGGAACATGCCGACGAGCGCGGTCAGGAACAGCAGCGAGGGGAACAGCGCGAACAGGAAGTAGTACGCGAGCGCGGCCGCGCGGTCCATGACCTCGTCTTCCCAGAACTCGGCGTACACCCGACGGCCGAGCTCCACCGGCGAGAGACCGCCCAGGCGCCACGGTGACGGCCGGCTCCGCGCGACCATGACGCTTGTTCGTGCACGCGATGTGCCGTCGAGGCGCGCGTCGCGCCGCGAGCGCGCACGCCGCGTCGACGTGCGCACGGTCGCGACGACCCGCGACGACGTCAGGGGCGGATCGGATGCGTGAAGGGGCCGGGCTCGCGCAGCGGCGCGGCGAGATTCGCGAAGTCGCAGAGGAGCGGACGCGTCTCGCGAGGATCGACGATCTCCTCGATCCAGAACGTCTCCGCCGAGCGGAACGGCGAGCGCAGCTTGTTGAGGCGCTCCTCGATCTCGGCCATCTTCGCCTTGGGGTCGTCGGCGGTGTCGAGGTCCGCGCGGTACGCGGCTTCGATGCCGCCCTCGAGGGGCAGCGAGCCCCAGCGTCCGGAGGGCCACGCGTAGCGCATGGCGTACCGCGCGCCGGGACGATGCGCGGCGCCCGCCACGCCGAAGACGTTGCGGACGATGACCGCGCACCACGGCATCGTCGTCTGCCAGATGGCCGACATCGCGCGCACGCCCTGCTTGATCGTGCCCGTCGTCTCCGCCTCGAGACCGATGAGAAACCCGGGACAGTCGACGAGGTAGACCACGGGGAGATGAAAGGCCTGCGCGAAGTCGACGAACCGTTCCACCTTCTGACAGGCGTCGGCGGTCCACGCGCCGCCATAGAAGAACGGGTCGCTCGCCATCATGGCGACGGGCCAGCCGTCCAGACGCGCCAGGCCCGTGATCATCGACCGGCCGTAGAGCCGCCCGATCTCGAAGAACGAGCCGCGGTCGACGACGGCTTCGACGATCTCCCGCATGCGGTACACCTTGCGCGGATCGCGGGGCACCGCGGTGGCGAGCCACGCCTCGCGCCGCGCCGGATCGTCCGTGATCGGTCCGCGCGGCGGGACGTCGTACACCGACGGCGGCAGGTAGGACAGGAACCGGCGCGCGCACGCGAAGGCGTCGTCCTCCGTGTCGACCGCCTCGTCCACGCCGCCCGCCTTGAGCTGGATCTGCCAGCCGCCCAGCTCGTTCTTCGTGAGCTTCTGGCCGAGCCGCTCCACGACGGGCGGGCCGGCCACGAACATCGCGCTCACGTCCTTCACCATGACCGAGTAGTGCGCGGCGGCGAGGTGTGCGGCCCCGAGACCGGCGACCGATCCCAGGCCGAGCGCCACCCGCGGCACGGTGGCCATGTTGGCGACGACGGTGTCCCAGCCCTGCACGCCGGGCACGTTCGCGCGTCCCGTCGTCTCGATCGTCTTCACCGAGCCGCCCCCGCCGGAGCCCTCGACGATGCGGATCAAGGGCACGCGGAGGTCGTGCGCCATCTGCTCGCACGTCATGTGCTTGCCCTTGATCGTCGCGTCCGCGGACCCGCCGCGCACGGTGAAGTCGTCCCCCCCGACCACGACGGGACGGCCGTCCACGAGCGCGCGCCCGAACACGAAGTTCGAGGGCACGAGGCGCTTCAGGTCGTTGGCGCGGTCGTACTCGGCGCGTCCGGCGATCTTGCCGATCTCGTGGAACGAGCCCGCGTCGACGAGCGCGTCGATGCGCTCGCGGATGGTGAGCCGCCCGCCCGCGTGCTGCCGTTGCACGCGCTCGGGACCGCCGAGCTCCTCGGCGTGCTGCTCACGACGGCGCAGCTCCTCGAGCTCGGGGTCCCAGGGCGTGTCCATCCGCTCGCGCGTCAGGCCGGGACTTCGACCGGAATGATCCCGTCCCAGACGGGCGTGCGGGTGGCGAACGGCGGGTCGGCGGTGGGGCCCTCGCCGGCGTTCGTCGTGCGTCGCATGACGCGTCGGTGTCGACCGGCGTCCCATGGCCGCCCGCGGTGCAGCACGCAGCGGTTGTCCCACATCACCGCGTCCCACTGCTCCCAGCGGTGCTGCAGGACGTTCTCGGGGCGCACGGTGTGCGCGAGCAGCTCGTCGAGGAGGCGACGCGACTCGTCGTACGGCATGCCCTGGATGTACCAGGCGTGCGAGCCGATGTAGATGGACTTCCGGCCGTTGGCCGGATTCGCTCGCACGAGCGCCTGACGCACGGGCGGCAATCCCTTCTCCTGGGCGGGATCGAAGAGCCCCTTCGCGATGGTGCTGCGCGAGTACAGGATGCTGTGCACCGCGACCCTGCCGTCGACGCGTCGGCGCGTCTCCTCCGGCAGCGTGGCGTACGCGTGGCGCATGCTGACGAACTCGGTCTCGCCGCCCGCGGGCGGCACTTCCCGCCCGGACAGCAGCGACGCCATGGCGGGCACCGGCTTGAAGGAGCTGTCCGTGTGCCAGAGCTGATTCCCCGACTGGTAGATCATGCGCCGGTCGTCCCAGCCGATGAGCTTCTCGTCGTGATCGGGGTCGACGTTCGACAGGTCGACGAGCTGATCGCTCAGCCGGTCCTCGCGACCGATGGCGCGAATCGTGGTCTCGAGCGGCCCGAAGCGACGGCTGAAGGCCTGCTGCGTCTCGTCGTCGAAGCGCTGGCCCTTGAAGACCAGCACCGAGTGCTCCTGGAACGCGTCCCGGATGGCCTCGAAGGTCGCGTCGTCGACGGGTCGCGTGAGGTCGACGCCGTCGACGCGCGCGCCCAGGAACGGATGGAGCGGGGTGATCGTCAGCTGGGACATCGCGCGCCTCCTCTCCGTCTGCTACACGCCCATGAGGGCGCGGTCGTGACCGAACTTCGCCACGGCGGGGAGACCGGACGCGATCGTCGTCCAGGCGGAACCGCCGTCCTCGCTCGCGATCACCTCCCCCGCCGTCGTCCCGACGTAGAGCGACGCCACGCCGCCGGCGTCGACCAGGGTCATGGCCTCGATGGCCGCGGCGAGGCCGCGCGGGAAGCCGGGCAGCGCCGCCCACGTCCGACCTCCGTCGCGGCTGACGCACACCTGCGATCCCGCGCGGTGCGTCTTGCGCCACACGGCCGGATCGCCCTCCGCCGCGCCGACGAACATGACGTCGGGATTGCGAGGCCACAGGACCAGCGTGTCCGGATATGCGCCCACGGCGTGCGTGCGCGTGGTGCGCTGCGTCCACGTCGCGCCGGCGTCCGCGCTCGCGTAGCAGCCGTTGCCGCCGCTCATGTAGAGGCGCCGCGAGTCAGCCGGATGCACGACCAGGAAGTGCACGTCCTCGTCGAAGCCCGAGAGCTCGTGCCACGTCTCGCCGCCGTCGCCACTGCGGAGCAGCGCGCCCTGCTCGATGCAGGCGTAGAGGACGTCCGCGGTGGCGGGGTCGGGCACGATGTGCTTGACGTGCGCGTCGTGCGGCGGCGCAGGGAACATCCAGCGCGGCACGCTCGGCACCGCGCGGAGCGACGATCGCTCACGCCAGGTCCGGCCGAGATCGTCGCTCACGAACAGGTGCGCGGGCTCCGTGCCCGCGTAGAGCCGAACGCCGTCGCCCCGCGGCACCGCGGCCAGGCTGTACACGTTGGCGGGATCGATCCCGTCCCCGCGCCGCTGCCACGTCTCGCCGTCGTCGCCGCTCACGTACACGCTGTCGTGGAAGACGCCGGCGACCACGAGGCCGGGCCGCGGCGTGACGAGCGCGCTCACGTGCGAGCCTCCGAGCCCGCGGCGCGTGACGCGCCAGTCGTCGCGAGGGTCGCTCCGGTCCAGGACGATGACGCCGTCCGCGGTGCCGACCAGGAGTCTTCGCGCGGGCGCGACGCCGGCGTAGGTCGTCGTCCCGCCGTGGGAAAGTGCGATGGTGGTCATGGGCGCCTCACACGGTGGCAATGCACTCGATCTCGATGTCGAACTCCCAGGGCCAGGAGCCGATCGTCACGAAGGAGCGCGCGGGCGGATCGTGCGGGAAGTAGCGCGCGTAGACCTCGTTCACGCGATTGAACCACGCCGCGTTGGTGATGAACACCGTCGTCTTCACGACCTTGTCGAGCGACGACCCCGCCGCCTCCAGCGCCGCCTTGACGTTCTCGAGGACCTGCTCCGTCTGCTTCACGATGTCGCCGCGCACGAGCTCGCCGGTCTTCTGGTCGAGCGGGGGCAGGCCGGAGACGAACACGAAGTCGCCCGCTCGTAC
>JBKPPN010000137.1:0-8587 GCA_046733575.1 Candidatus Methylomirabilota bacterium
AGGCGCAGATCCTGAACCTGCTCCAGGATCTGCAGGCCGACTTCCGCCTCACGTACCTGTTCGTCGCGCACGACCTGAGCGTCGTGCGCCACATCAGCGATCGCGTGGCGGTGATGTACGTCGGACGCATGGTCGAGCTTGGCGAGACCGACGAGCTCTTCCGCGCGCCGCAGCACCCGTACACCGCGGCGCTCCTGTCCGCGGTTCCCGAGCCGGATCCGCGCCTGCGCGGCAAGCGCATCGTCCTGCAGGGCGAGGTCGCGAATCCCGCCGCGCCACCGAGCGGCTGCTATTTCCATCCGCGCTGTCCGCATGCGACCGACGTCTGCCGCACCGAGACGCCGGTCTGGCAGGAGCGCTCGCCCGCGCATTTCGTGGCCTGTCATCGCGCCGCCGAGCTCAAGCTCGAGGGAGTGGACTGATGCGTGAGCACACCGTGAAGCGACAGCCCCACACCAGGATCGTCACGCGAGGCATTGCAGCGGTCGCCCTAGCCGCGCTGGTAATCCTGACCGCGACGGTCTCACACGGGCAAACCCCAAAGCGCGGCGGGTCGCTCACCTTGAGGCTTCGCGAGGACTTGCCGCAAGGGTTCGCGATCCACGAGAGCCCGACGATCTCCACCATGTGGCCGGCCATGCCGTGTTTCAGCAACCTGGTGCTCTTCGACCCGCTCAAGCCCGTGCACAGCGTGGAGACGGTCATCGGTGAGCTGGCCGAGCGCTGGTCGTGGGAGGACGAGTACAAGAAGCTCGTCGTCTCTCTTCGCAGCGGCGTGAAGTGGCACGACGGTCATCCGTTCAGCTCGAAGGACGTCGTGTACACGTTCAACGTCGTCCGGGAATCCGTGGGCGCACCCGCCAAGCTGCGGATCAGCCCGCGGCGGGGATGGTACGCCAACGTGGAGGGAGTCGACGCGATCGATCCGCTCACGGTCGTCTTCCGGCTCAAGCGACCGCAGCCCTCCCTGCTGCTTCTCCTCGCCTCCGGATTCACGCCGATCTACGCCGCGCACCTCCCGCCCGCGAGCTACCGGACGGGATGCATCGGGACGGGCCCGTTCAAGGTGAAGGAGTGGCGCAAGGGCGAGTTCATCCAGTACGTGAAGAACGCGGACTACTTCGTGAAGGAGCGTCCGTACCTCGACGGGCTGCGATACCAGGTCATCGGCGAGCGCGCCACGGCGACGGCCGCGCTCCAGTCCCGACGCGTGGATGCGTCGTTCCCGGGCGACACACCCAAGGGCATCGCCGAGCAGCTCAAGGCCGTCGCGCCGTCGCTCGTGATCACTCCCGTGGGCACGAGCGTGCTCGATCACCTGATCTTCAACACCCGGCGGCCACCGTTCGACAATCTGAAAGTGCGCCAGGCGGTGAGCCGCGCCGTCGACCGGCGCGCGTACGCCAGCGCGGTCTACCAGGGCGGCGCGGTCGTGGGCGGCCCGATGCCTCCGAAGCCGTATGGGGTGTGGGGCATGCTCGACACCGATCTGCTCGCGCTTCCCGGACACGGCAGTGACCCGAACGCCGAGCGGACGAAGGCGCGCGCGGCCCTGGCGGACGCGGGATTCGGCCCCCACCGTCCGCTCAAGATCGAGATGCTGACGCGCGGCCTGCCGGCCTTTCTCGACCTCGGCGCGTTCGTCGTCGGTGAGCTGAAGCGGGCCGGCATCGACGTGTCACTGAAGCAGATCGAATCGACCCAGTGGTTTCCACTCCAGGCCCGCGGCGATTTCGCCGTGGGGCTGGACCGAACCGGCCTCGAGCCGGACGATCCCGATGCGAATTTCTTCGAGTACTACGGCTGCCGGTCGATGGCCAACTACTCCGGGTACTGCGACGAGCAGATCGCGCTGCTGATGGAGCAGCAATCGCAGGAGCTCGAGCCGACCAAGCGTCTGGCCCTCGTTCACGAGATCCAGAAGAAGCTCGAGGATGCGGCCATTCGTCCCGCAATCGCCTGGCGACTCGACTACTTCGCGCACAGCCCATCCGTGAAGAACCTCATCCCGCATCATTCCCTGTACGGCTGGGGCCGAATGCAAGACGTCTGGCGCGACCGGTAAGCTTCAGAGGTCCCACCGCATGGTCTACGATCCACGCCGACGGCTACTTCTCCCGACGACGTTCGACCCTTGTCGGGAAGGTTTCGTGCCCCGCGACTACGTCGAGGAGGGCGGGTTAACCGACGCACTTCGAGATGGTGATCAACCTCAAGACTGCCAAGGCACTCGGCCTCATGATTCCGCAGTCCCTCCTTGTCCGCACTGATCGGATAATCCAGTGATTGATCGACGAGTCTTCGTTGCGGTGCTCTGCACTAGTGTTGGGGCGCGATTCCGCGTTGCCGAGGCGGAGCAGCGCGGGAAGGTATGGCGGATCGGATGGCTCGGCAATGGGACGCGCGTCTCGCGAGAGTCGAACACGTTGATCCCGTTCCGTGAGGGCTTGCGTGAGCTCGGATACATCGAGGGAAAGAACGTCGTGGTGGATGCGCTGTGGTCGGACGGCCACGACGACCGCCTGGAGCGGAACGCCGTTGAGTTCGTTCGCCGCAACGTGGACGTGATCGTCACCCATGGAAGCGTGGCCGGCCGCGCAGCAAGAAAGGCAACGGCAACGATACCCATCGTCATCGCCAGCGCATCGGACCTCGTCAACGCGGAACTGGTGGATAGTCTCCCGCGTCCCGGCGGCAATGTGACGGGTACCAGCGACCAGGCCGGCGAGCTGGTCATCAACAAGAGCTTGGAAATCATGGGCGAGGTGTTGCCGGACGTGAGACGTGTGGCCGTGCTGTGGTATCGCGGGACGCTGCCCGTCGCCCGGGAGGCGGAGGCGTTCCAGGCTGCCGCCCGCCAGCGGGGCGTGCTCGTGACACCCCTCGCGGCCACGGACATGAGCGACGTCCCCGGATTCATCGACATGGCCCTCAGAGATCGGGCGCGGGCACTCATCGTTATGCAGGACGCGTGGACGCTAGATAACCGTGCCGCAATCATCAGGCTCGCAGTAGGGAAGCGGCTCCCCCCGTTCGCGGCCGCGCGACTGTACGCCGAAGCGGGGGCGCTCGTGAGCTACGGAGCTGATCTGCCGGCGACGTTCAAGCGGGCGGCGTTCTTCGTCGACAAGATCCTGAAGGGCACGAAGCCCGGCGCCATCCCCGTCGAGCAGCCGACGAAGTTCGAGCTGATCATCAATCTCAAGACAGCCAAGACGCTCGGCCTCACGATCCCGCAGTCGCTCCTCCTGCGCGCGGACGAGGTGATTCAGTGACGCCGTCCCCGGGGATAGTGGGTCCTCGCGCAGCTCTTATACGTCACATCGGCGATGACCTTCACCGACGAGGTCACAGCCTTCGCGACGTCACAGCCTCTGGGCCTGGTGTGCCTTCAACGCGAGGGATTTGCGGCGCGACGTTCACCTCGGTCAGTCTCAGCATTGAGCCTTCCCAAAAGGTGTGGACACCGTCGGTGCCCATGAGGTGCCGTCATTGACACCTGCGTTCCTCGGAACTAGAGTCGCCCCAGTCTTCGTGAGGCATCAGGCCGCGGCGGCCACGATCCACCATGGAGGACGTCTATGGTTACGCTTCTGGTGAACAACAAGTCCCAGTCGGTGGACGTGGATCCCGACACCCCGTTGCTGTACGTCCTCCGCGATAACCTCGGGCTGCATGGCCCGAAGTTCGGTTGTGGGCTCTCGCAGTGCGGCGCCTGCACCGTACTGGTCGACGGCAAGGCCGTCCGCTCGTGCGTGATGCCCGCCGCGAGCGCGGCCGGTCGCAAGGTGACGACGCTGGAGGGCCTGGGATCCTCGGTGAAGCCCGATCCCGTGCAGCAAGCCTTCATCGACGAACAGGCCGTGCAGTGCGGGTACTGCATCAACGGCATGATCATGACCACGAAGGCACTGCTCGCGAAGAATCGCAATCCGAATGACCGTGAGATCAAACAAGCGCTCGCGGGGAATCTCTGTCGCTGCGGCACCCATGCCCGTATCGTCCGTGCCGTCAAGCGGGCCGCCGCCATGACGAAGGAGGCCTGAGATGACTGCTCAGACCACCCGGCGAGAGTTCGTCACGGGCACCGGCGCGCTGATCGTCGCCTTCAGTCTGGGCTCTGCGCGCACCGCGGCTGCTCAGCCCGCGGCCAAGCCCGTCGCCATCGATCAGGTCGATTCGTTCCTGTCAGTCGCCCGCGATGGGACGGTGACCGTGTTCACCGGCAAGGTCGATCTCGGGACGGGGACTCGAACCGCGCTCCGACAGATCGCGGCCGAGGAGCTCGATGTCCCGTTGGAGAGAATCAACCTGGTCGAGGGCGATACCTCCGTCACGCCTGACCAAGGCCCGACGTGGGGCAGCCTCTCGATCCAGGTCGGCGGCGTCCAGATCCGACAGGCTGCGGCGACGGCGCGCCAGGCGCTCGTCGACATGGCGTCGAAGCGGCTCGGCGCGCCGGCGGCCGATCTCGAGGTCAAGTACGGCGTCATCCGCGTGAAGGCGGATCGGACGAGGAGCGTCGCGTATGCCGAGCTCATCGGCGACCGGCAATTCCAGCTCAAGGTCGACAAGACTGCGCCGCTGAAAGATCCGGCGTCGTACACGATCGTCGGCCGATCGGTGCCGCGCGTCGACATTCCCGCAAAGGTCACCGGCGAGTTCACGTACATGCACGACTTTCGCGTTCCGGGCATGGTCCACGCGCGCGTCATCCACCCCCCCGCCGTGGGGGCTGAGCTCGTCGACGTCGACGAGAGCTCGGTGAAGGACGTCAAGACGTTGAAGCACGTGGTACGGATCAAGAATTTCCTCGCGGTCCTGGCCGGAAGCGAATGGGACGCCGTTCGCGCGGCCCGGCAGATCAAGGCGACCTGGTCGTCGTGGGACGGGCTGCCGGAGATGGCCAAGATCTACGAGCACGTCCGGATGACACCGATCGCGAAGGACGAAGAAACGCTGAACGTCGGCGATGCGAAGACCGCACTGCGAGGTGCGGTCAAGACAGTGTCGGCAACGTACGAGTTCGCGATCCACACGCACGGCTCGATCGGACCCTCGTGCGCCGTCGCCGACGTGCAGGGCGGCAACGCCACGATCTGGTCCGCCTCGCAGGCGCCACACTTTCTCCGCAAGGAAGTTGCCGACCTGCTCAAGATTCCCGAGACGGCGGTTCACGTCATCTATCTCGACGGCGCCGGCTGTTACGGACGCAACGGGCACGAGGACGCGGCCTGCGACGCGGCGCTGCTCTCCCGCGAGGTCGGGCAGCCGGTGCGCGTGCAGTGGATGCGTCACGACGAGCACGGATGGGATCCGAAGGGCCCGCCCACCCTCGTCGACGTCCGGGGCGGGCTCGACGCGAGCGGCAATCTCGTCGCCTGGCAATCGGAGTTCTTTATTCCGCGAACGGAGATCACTGCGTGGCCGACGACCATCGCGGCGACGCTGGCAGGAATCCCGCACAAGGCGGCGATGAACCCCGGCAATGTGCATCAGAATTCCGCCCCCTCGTACACGTTCCCGAACGCGCACGCGATCGCGCATCGTCTCGAGTCGACGCCGTTCCGACCCTCGTGGATTCGAACGCCCGGCCGCATGCAGAACACCTACGCCAACGAGTGCTTCATGGACGAGCTGGCCGCGGCGGCCGGGGTGGACCCCATCGAGTTTCGCCTGCGGTATCTGAAGGACCCCCGTGGCATCAAGGTCCTGAAGGCGGCGGCGGACAGGGCTCACTGGAAGCCGCGCTCGTCGCCCCGCCGGGGCGCGACCTCCTCGATATCCGGAGTGGGACGTGGCGTCACGTACGTCCGCTACGAGAACGTACGAACCTATGTCGCGGCGATCGCCGAGGTCGAGGCGGACCGTCGCACCGGCGACGTGTTCGTGCGGCGGATCGTCGTCGCGCATGATTGTGGGCAGATCATCAATCCCGATGGCCTGAGGAATCAGATCGAAGGCAACGTGATCCAGACCGTCAGTCGCACGCTCAAGGAAGAGCTCACGTGGGATCGATCGCGGGTGACCAGCGTGGACTGGGCCTCCTATCCGATCCTGCGATTTCCAGAGGTGCCGGAGATCGATATCATGCTGATCGATCAACCGAACGACGTGCCATGGGGTGCCGGCGAGCCGTCGGCGGCGGTGGTGCCGTCAGCAATCGCCAATGCGATCTTCGACGCGATCGGTGTGCGCGTGCGTCGCGTGCCCTTCACACCAGCGCGAATCAAGGCGGCAGTTGTCTAGAACCGAGCTGCACTTCTAACGACCGGAACGCAACGTTCACCCCTCTCATCGCGAGCTGGCGAGGGGTATGCGACGGCCTTCCACAGCCTGAAACACCGGAGCGCGGTCCGGTCGGGTGGAGTCGATCAGCCCTTCACTCGTCCAATTCTTCGTAAGGCCGCTCGTCGTGCCCGCCTCGTTGAAGTCTCGACCACCGCGCGACGACCGTGTGCATCTCACGGACCGCTGGTAACTCATCGCCCCCATGTGGAGCTTGCAAGACTCACTTCCCACGCGCGGCCGGCGGCGCATGCGTTCACGACGTCGTTCCGATCCAGCCCGACACCCTCGTATCGAGCGTATTGCGTCGACGGCGCCGAGCAGCCGATGCAGCTCCGTTGCGTCCTCGATGTCCGCGTCGACGTGGCGCTGTTCCGGTCCGCCGCGGCGCCGCAAGCGGCTGCGGAGGAAACTCGCTCCACCCGCTGCTGGGCGCGGGATCACGTCCGCAACTCAGCAACGTTTCTTCTTCCGAGACTCGCCGGGACGATTCAATGGCGCTCTGGTCGTGGTGGGACATGTTGCTGCTCCCTTTCCTCCTCCCTGTCTGGCCAGTCGTAGCCCGGAAAGAAGTCGCCCTTCACATGCACATCGGGCACACCTAATCCCGTGAGCATGGCCCCCAGTGCCTCCACGAAGGGTTCTGGGCCCGAGACGTGAAAGATGGGTTTGGCGAGGTCGGCCGCTACACTTCGGATCGACGACTGCGTGACGCGCTCAGGCGACGCCAGGTAGCGGACCACCAAGCCACGATGGCGACCGGTCAACCGATCAATCTCGGCCCGGTACACGAAGTCCGGGCTGCGGTTCGCGTACAGCAGCGTCGCGTTGATCGGCACTGCGCGGTGGTCGAGGTCCAGAAGGATGGCACGGAAGGGTGTGATGCCGATGCCGCCCGCGATCAACACGTGCTCGTCGCCTGGATCGCCGACCACGAAATCCCCATCCGGGTCGTCCACATCGACCGACGCACCAACCGGCAGTTGTCGGAGGGCGCGTTTGAAGCTGCTGCTCCGTCCGGTGGCAAACCGGGTGGTGAGCATGACGTGTTCCTCGAACGGTGCCGACGCGATTGTGAAGTACCGGGTGATCCCGCGCTCATCCGCGTCAGGGTGAGGGAGGCGGTAGTGGAGGAACTGACCTGCCTGCCACTTGAGCGGCGCGTCGCTCCTGAACATGAAAGACATCACGTTCTCGGCTTCTGATCGCTTGTCGACGAGGATCATCTTCATGACTACTCCTTTGATCTCGGCCGACGCACGGCTCCGTCCGCTACGATCGCTGCGATGCTCGGGAAGACGGCGCGGGCCGCGTCCGGTACTGGTATCCATGCCTCGGTGGCGGCACGGCCTGCGAAGTAGTCGAACGGCAGCGCGCCCGGCCCCCCCGGCCTTCCCACAACGATCCGCCCCACCATGCCGGCCGCCTCGTGCGGAAGGCAGAAGTAGTCATAAACGCCCTCGATGGTCAGTGTGACCTCGAAGATGTCGCCGGGTTTGACCAGAAAGCCCGAGTCCCACGGCGCCGCAGCTTCGGGGATACGCAGCGAGTGATTCGCGTTCCGCGGATGGTACGCGGTTGTCGTGTGTGGGTTGCCCGGTGAGGCCATGATCCAACGGACGGTCTGCCCGGGCTGGATTCGTACCCCGATCGGATCGAACCACACCTCCTCGCCCCGCGCGCTGGAGTGCATCTGGATCTCTGTCGGGCGCCCTGCCCGGACGGCTCCGGGCCCTGCGAGGCTGGCGAGCGCGAGCCCGCCAGCCATGAGAAACCGGCGCCGTGTTCCCATGGTCACTATTTCAGTGCCGCGGCCTACTCGGGAGAGACGTACCAGACGACGACGTGATAGTGCGGCTCCGCCACACCAGGATGACCAGCGTTGTAATACATGTCGACGTGGTCAACCTTCTCCTTCGCCGCAGTGAGGTTGTTGAACGCCTTGCGGGCCGTGATGTCCTTGATCGGAATCATGTAGACGGAGCTGACGAGATTGCCCTGCCGATCGTACGCACGGAATGGACCCGCGGGGAGGGTCGTGGGATCGACGTACAGCGTGCCGAGTCCGGGGAGGAAATCCGGAAGCGACACGAGCGTGCTGACCTTCTTGTAAGTCGAGGGTGGCGCCGTCTGCTGCCCCATAACCGACGTGCACCCGACCGTGGCGAGAACAGCGAGAGCCAGACCAACTGATGCGAAGCGCTTCATCACTGACCTCCGATTACGTGTGTATGCCATCTCCTTTCTACGTCGAGGCGTCGTGCTGCACGATTAGAAAGTTGACCGATGTGCGTTAGGT
>JBKPPN010000138.1:0-15297 GCA_046733575.1 Candidatus Methylomirabilota bacterium
GCCTGACCGACCTCTACATCCGTCTCGTGGCCATGGGCATCATTCGAGACGTGAGGATCTTCTGATGGCGACCAGCGAGTACGAAACCCACGAGCACGACGTCATCGTGATCGGCGCGGGCGGCGCCGGGCTGCGCGCGGCCATCGAGGCTGCCGCGCAGGGCGTCTCCGTCGGCCTCATCTGCAAGTCGCTCCTCGGCAAGGCGCACACGGTCATGGCAGAGGGCGGCGTGGCCGCCGCGCTCGGCAACGTGTGGCCGGAGGACAACTGGCAGGTCCACTTCCGCGACACCATGCGCGGCGGCAAGATGCTCAACAACTGGCGCATGGCCCAGCTCCACGCCCAGGAGGCGCCCGATCGCGTGCTGGAGCTCGAGCGCTGGGGCGCGCTCTTCGACCGCACCAAGGACGGTCGCATCCTGCAGCGCGACTTCGGCGGTCACCGCTACGCGCGGCTGGCCCACGTCGGCGATCGCACCGGGCTGGAGCTGATCCGCACGCTGCAGTACCACGCCATCCACCAGGGCATCGACGTCTACATGGAGTGCAAGATCGAGCGGCTCCTCCAGGACGACACCGGCCGGGTGATCGGCGCGTTCGGCTACTGGCGCAACACGGGCAAGCTCGTGCTGTTCAAGACCAAGGCGGTCGTCATCGCGACCGGCGGCATCGGCAAGGCGTGGAAGGTGACGTCGAACTCGTGGGAGTACACGGGCGACGGCCACTCGCTCGCTCTCTGGGCGGGCGCGGATCTGATCGACATGGAGTTCGTCCAGTTCCATCCCACCGGGATGGTGTGGCCGCCCTCGGTGCGCGGCATCCTGGTGACGGAAGGCGTGCGCGGCGATGGCGGGACGCTGAAGAACAGCGCGGGCGAGCGGTTCATGTTCAATTACATTCCCGAGTTCTTCAAGGGCGAGACGGCCGACAACGAGAAGGAAGCCGACGCCTGGTACGACGACAAGAAGAACAACCGCCGCACGCCGGATCTTCTCCCCCGCGACGAGGTCGCCCGCGCCATCAATTCCGAGGTGAAGCAGGGGCGGGGCTCACCCCACGGCGGTGTCTTCCTCGACATCTACACGCGGCGTCCTGCCGACTACATCCGCCGTCGCCTGCCCTCGATGTACCACCAGTTCAAGGAGCTCGCCGACGTCGACATCACCAAGGAGGCGATGGAGGTCGGGCCGACCTGTCACTACGTGATGGGCGGCGTGCGCGTCGACGCGGACACCACCGCCGCGACGATCCCCGGGCTCTTCGCCGCGGGCGAGGCCGCGGGCGGCATGCACGGCAGCAATCGGCTGGGGGGCAACTCGCTCTCCGACCTGCTCGTGTTCGGCCGTCGTGCCGGGCTCTACGCCGCCCTCCACGCCAAGGACTTCGGCGGCGCCATCACCGTCAGTCCGGCCCGGCTCGAGTCGATCGCCAGGGAGATGCTGGAGCCGCTCACGCGGACGACGGGCGAGAACCCCTACGCGATCCAGGCCGAGCTGCAGGAGACGATGCAGGCCCTCGTGGGGATCATCCGCAACGAGAGCGAGCTCAAGCAGGCGCTGGAGAAGATCGAGACGTTCAAGGACCGCGCGAAGAAGACCCGGGTGGAAGGCGGGCGCGCCTACAACCCGGGCTGGCACACCGCGCTCGACCTGGGCTCGCTCCTCACCGTCGCCGAGTGCTGCGCCAGGGCCGCGCTCGAGCGGAAGGAGAGCCGCGGCGGGCACACGCGTGACGACCATCCCTACACGGACGACACCTGGGGGACGGTGAACATCGTCGAGCGGCTCAAGGAGGGCGTCATCACGCTCGCGCGCGAGCCGTTGCCGCAGATGCCGGCCGAGCTCAAGACGCTGTTCCAGGAGAGGAAGTGATGCCGACCTTCACGATGAACGTGTTCCGCGGCGACGCGCGGGGCGGCGAGTTCCGCGAGTACCGCGTGGACGCCGACGAGGGGATGGTCGTCCTCGACGTCATCCACCGCATCCAGGCTACGCAGGCGAACGACCTCGCCTGCCGGTGGAACTGCAAGGCGGGCAAGTGCGGGTCGTGCAGCGCGGAGATCAACGGCAAGCCGCGCCTCATGTGCATGACGCGCATGAACACGTTCCCCGCGGGGGAGGCGATCTCCGTCGCGCCCGTGCGGACCTTCCCCATCATCCGCGACCTCGTCACGGACGTGGGCTTCAACTACGAGAAGGCCAGGCAGATCCCGCCCCTGCGCCTGAAGCCGCCCGAGCCCGACGGCACGTACCGGATGATGCAGGAGGACATCGATCGCATCCAGGAGTTCCACAAGTGCATCGAGTGCTTCCTGTGCCAGGACGTGTGCCACGTCATCCGTGACCACGAGGAGCTGAAGAAGAACTTCTCCGGGCCGCGCTTCTTCATCAAGATCGCGGGCCTCGACATGCATCCGCTCGACACGCTGGACCGCACCAGGTTCGTCGACGAGCGAGCCGGCGTGGGCTTCTGCAACATCACCAAGTGCTGCACCGAGGTCTGTCCCGAGCACATCCACATCACCGACAACGGCATCATCCCCATGAAGGAGCGGATGATCGACAACTACGATCCCGTCGTCCGGCTCCTGCGCAAGTTCCGCGGAGGGAAGAAGAAGGAACCCGTCGCGTGAAGGTCCACGAGTACCAGGCCAAGGCGCTCCTGCGCGAGTTCGGAGTGCCGGTGCCCGCGGGCGAGGTGGCCGACACACCGGCCCAGGCCAGGGCCATCGCGGAGCGCCTCGGGGGCACGGTGGTCGTGAAGGCGCAGGTGCACGCGGGCGGGCGCGGCAAGGGGGGCGGCATCAAGCTCGCCGACGGTCCGGCCCAGGCCGAGGCCGTGGCCAAGCAGATCCTCGGCATGACGCTCAAGACGCCGCAGACGGGGCCGGAGGGCATCCTCGTCCGCAAGGTGATGGTCGAGGAAGCCTCGGCCATCGATCGCGAGCTCTACCTCTCGATGACGCTCGACCGGACGCGCTCCACCCACGTCGCGATGGCGTCGCAGGCCGGCGGGATGGAGATCGAGGAAGTGGCCGCGAAGACGCCGGAGAAGATCGTCCGCGAGTGGACCCATCCCGCCCTTGGCCTGGCGGACTTCCAGGCGCGACGCCTCGCCTTCGGCCTGGGTCTCACGGGCGACGCCTTCAAGCAGGGCGTCACGCTCATCAAGAACCTGTTCGCGCTCTACCTCGCGAAGGACTGCTCCCTCGTCGAGATCAACCCCCTCGTGGTGACCAAGGACGGGCGCGTGTTCGCCCTCGATGCCAAGTTGAACTTCGACGACAACGCCCTCTACCGCCACAAGGAGATCGCGGCCCTGCGCGACGTCCACGAGGAGGATCCCCTCGACGTCGAGGCGTCGAAGTACAGCCTCAACTACATCAAGCTCGACGGCAACGTCGGCTGCATGGTGAACGGGGCCGGCCTCGCCATGGCCACCATGGACATCATCAAGCTGGCCGGCGGCGAGCCCGCGAACTTCCTCGACGTGGGCGGCAGCGCCTCGCCCGAGCAGATCGAGAACGCATTCCGCATCCTGTCGTCCGATCCCACCGTCAAGGCCGTGTTCATCAACGTCTTCGGCGGCATCCTGCGCGTCGACCGTCTCGCCGAGGGCGTCATCGGCGCGGTGAAGAAGCTCGGTCTCACGCTGCCCGTCGTGCTCCGCGCGGAAGGCACGAACGTCGAGATCGGCAAGAAGATGCTGGCCGACTCGGGACTGTCGCTCGTGATGGCCGACGACATGGGCGACGGAGCGCAGAAGGTCGTCGCGCTCGCGAAGGGAGCGCGCGCGTGAGCATCCTCGTCGACAACGCGACGCGCGTGGTGGTGCAGGGCATCACCGGCCGCGAGGGCGCCTTCCACGCCGCGCGCTGCAAGGAGTACGGCACGCAGGTCGTCGGTGGCGTCACGCCCGGGAAGGGCGGCACCACGCACGAGGGCTTCGCGGTCTGGAACACGGTGGCGGAGGCGGTCCAGAAGGAAGGCGCGAACTGCGCGCTGATCTTCGTCCCGCCTCCCGCGGCCGCCGACGCCATCATGGAAGCTGCCGCTGCGGGCGTTCCCCTCGTCATCTGCATCACCGAGGGCATTCCCGTCGTCGACATGGTGCGGGCGAAGGCGTTCGTGCAGGGCACCGCGAGCCGGCTCATCGGGCCGAACTGCCCGGGCGTCATCACGCCGGGTCAGGCGAAGATCGGCATCATGCCGGGCCACATCCACAAGGTGGGACCCGTCGGGGTGGTCTCGCGGAGCGGCACGCTGACCTACGAGGTCGTCGGGCAGCTCTCGCGGCGCAACATCGGCCAGTCGACCTGCGTCGGTATCGGGGGCGATCCCGTCAACGGAACGAACTTCGTCGACGTGCTCACGCTGTTCAACGGGGATCCGGAGACGCGCGCGATCATGATGATCGGAGAGATCGGCGGAACAGCGGAAGAGGACGCGGCGGCGTTCATCAAGGCCAACGTCAAGAAGCCGGTGGTCGGCTTCATCTGCGGCCAGACGGCGCCGCCCGGACGGCGGATGGGCCACGCCGGCGCCATCATCGCGGGCGGCAAGGGCACCGCGGCGGAGAAGATGAAGGCGCTCGAGGCGGCCGGGGTGACGACGGTGAAGAGCCCCGCCGACATGGGCGCCACCGTCGAGCGAGTGATGGGACGATGAGCGTGCAGCGCACGTTCGTCATCGTGAAGCCCGACGCCGTCGCGGCCCGCAAGATCGGCCGGATCCTCACCCGCATCGAGGACGCCGGATTCACCATCGTGGGCGCGAAGCTGATGCACATGACGGAGCCGCAGGCGGGCGGCTTCTACGCCGTGCACCGCGAGCGTCCGTTCTACGCGAGCCTGTGCCGCTTCATGACCCAGGGGCCGTCGCTGGTGATGGTGCTCGAGGCGGACAACGCCATCGCCAGATGGCGCGAGCTCATGGGGGCGACAGACCCCGCCAAGGCGGCGGCGGGGACGATCCGCAAGGAGTTCGCCTCGTCGATCGAGGCCAACGCGGTGCACGGCTCCGACGCGCCCGAGACGGCGGCCTTCGAGATCTCCTACTTCTTCTCCGCCCTCGAACTCGTGTCGCGCTGACCGGGACGTCGGCGCGGCCGCGGCGTGCGACGCGCGCCATCGTCCAGCCGCACACCGGGCAGTGTCGGCGCCTCCGGCGGATAGGTCACTCGCGTTCCGTCGACCCGCGCCGCCGCGTGCAGCGTGTGCCGCTCGCCCCGCGTCGCGCTGGTGATATGCTCCACCGCGATGCCGCGCGCCGTGAGCGCGTCGGCGATCAGCGACCGATGGCATCGCCACGGCACCGCCTCCGCGCACATGATGACGACTCGCTCGCGCGACGCGCGCTCCACGAGGTCGGTGAGGTGCTGCTCGAATGCGGGCGTCTGCATGTAATCGGCGTAGCCGCGGAACCCCGCGTTGCGGAGTCCGGTGTTGACGGAGTCGCGACGCGGGTGACGGAGACCGCCCAGACCGGGGAGATGCACGTAGTGGAGACCGTGCGCGCCGAGCGCGTCGGTCACGCCCTCCCGGTTCCACTGCGGGTTGTGGCGCGACCGAGGCACCGTGCGCACGTCGGCGATCGTCGTCACGCCGTGCGCCAGGACGATCGCGGCGAGCGCGTCCACCGAGCGGGTGGAATGCCCCACCGTCCACACCACGCGCGTCGAGGCCATGCCGTCAGTATCGCGCCGTCGACGATGTGCTAGCGTTCGATCGATGACGACGCCTCGCCTCACGCCGCTGCCGTCCGACTTCAACGCGGCGAGCTTCTTCGTCGATCGCCACGTCGCGGAGGGATGCGGCGGGCGGGTCGTCTTCCGCGTTCCCGGCGCGGCGGCCGTGACGTACGGCAATCTCGCCGCGCAGGTCAATCGCGCGGGCAACGCGCTGGCCGCGCTCGGCGTGACCATCGAGCAGCGCGTGCTGATCGCGCTCCACGACGCGCCGGAATTCGCGGCCACGTTCTGGGGCGCCATCAAGCTGGGGGCGGTCGCGGTGCCCGTGAACACGGTGATGAGCGCCGACGAGTACGCGTTCCTGCTCGCCGACAGTCGTGCTCGCGTGGCCGTGGTCGACGCGAGCTGCGCCGCGCGCATCCTGAGCGTCCGCTCGCGCTGCCCGTCGCTCCGCGCGGTGATCGTGTCCGGCGGCGCGCCGTCCGGCGCCCTCGACCTGGCCGACGTCATGGCGCAGGCCTCGGACGTCTTCGCGGCCGCACCGACCGTGCCCGAGGACGCGATGTACTGGGGCTACACCTCCGGATCGACGGGCGCGCCGAAGGCCGTCGTGCACTCGCACGCGGACTTCGTGGCGGCGGCCGATCTCGTCGGGGTCGGCGTCTTCGGGCTGGCCCCCGACGACCTGACGTTCTCGGCGTCGAAGATGTACTTCGCCTTCGGGCTCGGCAACAGCCTGTTCTTTCCCGCCCGCGTGGGCGCGGCGTCGGTGCTCATGCGCGAGCGGCCCGAGCCCGAAGCGGTGCTCGACGTCATCACGCGCGAACGGCCCACCGTGTTCTTCACCGTGCCCACGCTCTACGCGCGGCTCCTCCAGGTGCCGGACGTCGAGCGTCGCTTCGACCTGTCGTCGCTCCGCCTCTGCGTGTCGTCGGGCGAGGCGCTGCCTCCCGCCGTCTTCGACGCGTGGCGCGCGCGGTTCGGTCACGAGCTGATGGACGTCGTCGGATCGACCGAGACGCTGCACGACTTCATCGCGAGCCGGCCCGGCGCGGTCCGGCGTGGGTCGGCGGGGCACGTCGTCCCCGGGTTCGAGATCCGCCTCGTCGACGCGGACGGACGGGACGTGCCGGACGGCACCGTGGGCGCGGTGCTGGTGAAGGGGCCGACCAACGCGCTCCAGTACTGGAACCGTCGCGAACGGACGGCGGCCACCATGCAGGGCGAGTGGCTCCGCACGGGCGACATGATGTCGCGCGACGGCGACGGCTACTTCTACTTCGCCGGCCGCATCGACGACATGTTGAAGGTCGGCGGCCGGTGGGTGTCGCCCGCCGAGGTGGAGGCGCGCCTCGCGCATCACCCCGCCGTGCTGGAGGCCGCCGTGATCGGACGTCCCGATCCCGACGGGCTCGTGGTGCCGCACGCGGTGGTGGTGCTCCAGTCCGGGCACGAAGCCTCGCCCGAGCTCGCGCACGAGCTCCGCGCCTTCGCGCGCGAGGGCCTGGCCTCGTTCAAGGTGCCCCGCGCGATCGACTTCACGGCCGAGCTGCCCAAGACGGCGACGGGCAAGATCCAGCGCTTCCGCCTGCGCACCTCCTGACGTGCGCGTCGTCCTCGAGGCCCTGTCCAAGGCCTACGTGGACCCGCACGGCGCGCGCGTCGTGGCGCTGGAGGACGTCACGGCCACCGTGGAGTCGGAGGAGTTCGTGGCGCTGCTCGGTCCCTCGGGCTGCGGCAAGTCGACCCTGCTCAGCATCGTGGCCGGCCTGCTCGCGCCGAGCGCGGGCCGCGTGTACTTCGACAGCCCGACCGCGCCGCGCCCGGGCAGCCTCATCGCCGCGATGGTGTTCCAGGACTTCGGCCTCTTCCCGTGGCGCACCGTGGAGGCCAACGTCGAGTTCGGCCTGGAAGAGGCCGGGGTGCCGGCCACCGAGCGTCGCGAGCGGGCGCGACGCCACATCGAGCTCATCGGCCTCGCCGGCTTCGAGCGTCGCTACCCGCATCAGCTCTCGGGCGGCATGCGACAGCGCGTGGGCATCGCGCGCGCGCTCGCCGTCGAGCCCGCCGTGCTGCTCATGGACGAGCCGTTCTCCGCGCTCGACGCCCAGACGCGGCAGCTCATGCAGGAGGAGCTGCTCGGCATCTGGGAGCGCACGCGCAAGACGATCCTCTACGTGACGCACAACATCCACGAGGCCGTGTTCATGGCCGACCGCGTGATCGTGCTCTCGCGGCGCCCCGGCCGCGTGCTCGACGAGGTGCGCGTCACGCTGCCGCGTCCCCGCACGGAGGCGATGGCCGGCGCGCCCGCCTTCGTCAACACCGCGGAGCGGATCTGGACCCTCATCAGGGAGCAGGCGCAGCAGGCCCTGCGCGAGAACGCGTGACGCGCATCGCCGTCGTCGACCGCACGCGCTTCCTGCTCCGCCGCCCGCATCCCATCGTGCGCGTCTTCGCGCTCGGCGTGCTCCTCGTCGCGTGGGAGCTCTGCTCGCATCTCGGCTGGGTCCCGGTGCTCTTCCTGCCCTCGCCCCTGGGCGTCCTGCGCGAGAGTGTCGACATGCTTCGCTCGGGCGAGCTCGGGCTGCACATCGGAGCGAGCCTGCACCGGCTCCTCGCTGGCTTCGCCCTCGGCGCGATCGTCGGCGTGGCGGTCGGGATCGCGGTCGGTTTCTTCTCGCTCGCCGACGCGGTGGGGACGCCGCTCATCGCGGCCACATTTCCCGTTCCGAAGATCGCGCTGCTGCCGCTGCTCATCCTCTGGCTCGGCATCGGAGAGGCGTCCAAGGTGGCAGTCATCGCCCTCGGCGTGTTCTTTCCCATGGCCATCAACACCGCCACCGGCGTGCGCGCCGCCGATCCGCTCCTGGTTCGCGCGGCCGTGGCGTTCGGAGCGGGACGGTGGAGCGTGATCCGCAAGGTGATCGTCCCCTCGGCGCTGCCCATGATCTTCGCCGGGCTCAGGCTCGGCGCGGGCACCGCGCTCCTGCTCCTCGTCGCGGCGGAGATGATCGCCGTGGAGTCGGGCATCGGCTTTCTCGTGCTGAACGCGGGCAACCTCATGGACACGACGAAGCTCATGGTCGGCATCGTGGTGCTCTCGATCCTCGGCATCCTCTCGCACTGGGGATTGACGCGACTGGAGCGCGTCGCGGTGCCGTGGCGCCAGTGAACGGGCAGGCGCGCCGCGTTTTTGAATCCGCCGGGATGTGTCCTACACTTCGCGTGACCAGCCTCACCGTGCCGGCCGAGGAGATCACGATGTCCGAGACGACGGGAGCGAGCGCGTGCGCGTGACGGTCCGCCTTCGCGAGGCCGCCCGCCTGGCTCGCGCGCTGACCGTCGTGCTCGCCGGCGTCGCCCTCGTCGCGGTGACCGGTGGCGTGACGACAGCCGACGCGGGGGCACCGGTCAAGGTGGGGATCCTCAAGCTCACGTCGTCGGCGCCCATCTTCGTCGGTGTCGAGAAGCGCTTCTTCCAGCAGTTCGGCGTGGAGCCGGAGCTCGTGTACTTCCAGGCCGCCGCTCCCATCGCCACGGCGCTGGCGGCGGGGCAGATCGACGTCGGCGCGACGGGGCTCACCGCCGCGCTCTTCAACATCGTGCTGGGCGGCGAGAAGATCTGGATCGTCGCCGACAAGGGCCGGGAGTGGCCGGGCTATCCGCTCAACGCCATCGTCGTGCAGAAGGACCTGTGGGAAGGCGGGCTCCGAACGATCGACGGGCTCAAGGGCAAGCGCATCGGCACCACCCAGCTCGGCTCGACGTTCCACTACCAGATCGGCAACATCCTGGAGAAGCACGGGCTCGCGCTCGCGGACGTGAAGCTGGTTCCGCTGCAGGCGATGGGCGCGGTGCTCGAGGCGCTGAAGGGCAAGCAGGTGGACGCCGTCATGCTGCCGCAGCCGTTTCCCACCACCGCGGAGGGGCAGGGCTTCGGTCACATCATCGCGTGGGGCGGCGACCTGTTTCCCTGGCAGGCGGCGACGGTGTTCTACTCGAAGAAGTTCGCGGCCGACCGCGAGCGCGCCGTCGCGTTCATGAAGGGCTACGTCAGGAGCTCACGCTTCTACCACGACGCCGTGCTCGTGAAGAAGGACGGCGTCCTCGCGCCGGGCCCGGGCTACGACGACGTGCTCGCCATCACGGCGAAGTACACGGGCGCGCGGCCGGACGTGATCCGCGTCGGGTTTCCGTACCAGGATCGCAGCGGGCGATTGCTCGTGGAGGACATCGGCACGCAGATGACGTGGTGGCAGCGGCACGGCTTCATGAAGTCGGTTCTCCCCCTGCGCGACATCGTGGACACGCGGTTCATCGAGGCCGCCATCCCCGCGGTGCCGGAATGAAGATCCGAAAGCTCCTGGTCGCCAATCGCGGCGAGATCGCCCTCCGCATCATCCGCGCGTGCCGGGAGGAAGGCATCGCGACGGTGGCCGTGTACTCGGAGGCCGACCGCGAGTCCCTTCACGTCATGATGGCCGACGAGGCGTACCCGATCGGTCCGGCGCCGTCCACGGAGAGCTATCTGGTCATCGACAAGCTCGTGAGCGCGGCCAAGGCGTCGGGCGCCGACGCCGTGCATCCCGGGTACGGCTTCCTCGCCGAGCGCGCGGAATTCGCAGAGGCGTGCGGCGCGGCCGGGCTGACGTTCGTCGGCCCACCACCGCCCGCCATCCGCGCCATGGGCGACAAGACCGCGGCGCGACGGCTGGCCCGCGAGCAGCAGGTGCCGATGGTCCCCGGCACGCTGGACGCGCTCGCGCCCGGTGACGCGGCGCGGGCCGTCGCGCGCGAGGTGGGCTATCCCGTCATGGTGAAGGCAGCCATGGGGGGCGGCGGGAAGGGGATGCGCGTGGTGCGCAGCGAGCGCGAGCTCGACGGCGCGCTCGCGCTCGCGAAGAGCGAGGCGGCCGCGGCCTTCGGCGACGGCTCGGTCTACCTGGAACGCTACGTCGAGGAGCCGCGCCACATCGAGGTGCAGGTGCTGGCCGATGCCCACGGGACCACCCTCCATCTGGGCGAGCGCGAGTGCTCGATCCAGCGCCGTCACCAGAAGCTGATCGAGGAGAGCCCCTCCTCGGTGGTCGACGCCGCCTTGCGCACGCGACTGGGCGAGGCCGCGTGTCGACTCGCGCGCGCCGCAGGTTACGTGAACGCCGGCACGGTGGAATTTCTCGTCGACGCCGATCGGAACTTCTACTTCCTCGAGATGAACACGCGGCTGCAGGTCGAGCATCCCGTCACCGAGATGGTCACCGGCATCGACATCGTGCGCGAGCAGCTCCGCATCGCCGCCGGTGAGCCGCTCGGCTATGGCCAGGGCGACGTCACGTGGCGCGGCTCGGCGATCGAGTGTCGCATCAACGCCGAGGACCCGTTCGGGGGCTGGCTGCCGTCGCCGGGCCGCATCACGGGCCTCCGTCCCGCGGGCGGGGCATGGGTGCGCAACGATGGCGGCGTGTACGAGGGCTGGACGGTGCCGCGGTTCTACGACACGCTCATCGCCAAGCTCATCGTCTGGGCCGCCGACCGCGAGCGCGCCATCGCGCGCATGCTGCGTGCGCTCGGCGAGTATCACGTGGCCGGCGTCCGCACGACCATCCCGATCCTCGCCCGCATCGTCGACCACTCCGACTTCCGCGCCGGCCGCATCTCGACCGATTTCCTCGAGCGCACGCTCCCCAGCCTCACGTCGAGCGAGCCGCAGCACACGTCGCTCGCCGTCATCGCCGCGGCGCTCACGGAGTACGAGCGCAGCAGCAACGGTCAGCGCGCGGGCGCAGCGTCGTCCGCGCTGAGCGCCTGGCGCTCCGGCGGGCGCCTCGACTGGCGACGATGAAGCTCGTCGTCACGGTGGGGGGAACGCCGCACGAGGTGGAGGTGGAGCGTGTGGCGGACGGGTACCGTGTCACGCTGGGCGGGCAGGTGGTGGACGTGGACGCGCGGGCTGTGGCGACGGGGCTGACGTCGCTGCGGATCGACGGCGTGTCGCACGTCGCCGCCGTCACGCCGGGGGCGGACGGGGAGATGACGGTGCAGGTCGGGGGCGAGACCCACGAGGTGCGGGTCGAGGACGCCGCGCGCCACGCGATCCGCACGCGGGGCGGCGCGGCCCGCGGCGAGGGGGGACAGACCCTGAAAGCGCCCCTGCCGGGTAAAATCACCCTCGTCGCGGTCCGGCCTGGCGATGCGGTGAACCGTGGAGACACGCTCCTGGTTATCGAGGCGATGAAGATGGAGAACGAGCTCAAGGCGGCCGCGGGGGGCACCGTGAGCGAGGTCCACGTCGCGCCCGGTCAAGCCGTCAATCCCGGCGACGTGCTCCTGGTGATCGCCTGAGCGCCGCCGGGGCCGGCGCCCCCACCACGGTCGCGCCCGCCATCGACTTCCGCGACGTCGGCAAGTGGTACGGCACGCTCCACGTTCTGAACGGCATCCGTCTCGCGGTCACGCCGGGCGAGGTCATCGTGGTGTGCGGCCCCTCCGGCTCGGGCAAGAGCACGCTCATCCGCTGCGTCAACGGGCTCGAGGCCATCCAGGAGGGCGATCTCATCGTCCTCGGCGAGTCGATCACGCGGGGTCGCGTCAATCTTCCGCGCCTCCGCACGCGCGTGGGCATGGTGTTCCAGTCGTTCAACCTGTTCCCGCACATGAGCGCGCTCGAGAACATCATGCTGGCCCCCATGAAGGTGCGCGGCCAGTCGCGCGAGGAGGCGGAGAAGACCGCGCGCACGCTGCTCGCGCGGGTCGGCATCCCCGACAAGGCGGCGAACTATCCCGCCAACCTCTCGGGCGGGCAGCAGCAGCGCGTGGCCATCGCGCGCGCGCTCGCCATGCAGCCCCAGATCATGCTCTTCGACGAGCCGACGTCCGCGCTCGATCCCGAGATGATCAACGAGGTGCTGGAGGTCATGACCGACCTCGCCCGGAGCGGCATGACGATGATGGTCGTCACGCACGAGATGGGCTTCGCCCGCCGCGTGGCGCATCGGGTGATCTTCATGGACGGCGGACAGATCATCGAGGAAGACAAGCCGGAGACGTTCTTCGCGTCCCCGAAATCCGATCGCACCCGGCTGTTCCTCTCCAAGATTCTTTCCCACTGAGAACGGAGGACGTATGAGACGCACGCTGGCGGCATGGCTGGTGGTGATGATGGCGCTCGCGGTGGCGATGCCGGCGCACGCCGAGACCACCCTCGAGAAGATCGGTCGCACCGGGACGCTGGTCATCGGCACGCGGACGGGCTCGCCGCCGTTCGCCTACGTCAACAAGAACAACGAGTGGGTCGGCTTCTCCATCGACCTGGTGGAGCAAGGGGTGCTGCCCGAGCTGAGCAAGAAGCTCGGCAAGCCGATCAAGCTCGAGAAGAAGGAATCGGCGCCGCCCACGCGCATCCCGCTCCTCTCCGCGAACTCCGTCGACCTGATCGCCGAGACCATGACGGACACTCCGGAGCGCCGGCAGTCCGTCGACTTCAGCCTGACGTTCTTTCTCACCGGCGCGCAGTTCCTCGTGAAGAAGGGCAGCCCGCTCCACAGCCTGAAGGACGCCGCGGGCAAGCGCGTGGCCGCCCAGCAGGGCTCGACCAACGCCAAGTTCCTGCGCGAGAACGCGCCCACCGTGCAGCTCCGCGAGTTCCCCGACCAGCCGGCGGCCTTCCAGGCGCTGATGCAGGGCCAGGTCGACGCGTACACCAACGACGGGATCCAGCTCGCGGGCCTCAAGGCCAAGGCCCCGAATCCCGACCAGCTCGAGGTGGTGGGGGACTTCTACACCCGCGAGCCGTACGGCATGGCCATGCGCAAGGGCGAGCCCGACTTCAAGGCCGTCGTCGACGGCGGGCTCAAGAACCTGATCAAGTCGGGGAAGTACTTCGAGCTCTACGACAAGTGGTTCGGCCCGAAGGGTGAGGTACCGTACCCGATGTCGGCCGACGCCCGGAAGTTCATCGAAGACCAGGCCAAGTAGCGACCGCATCCGCGCGTGCGCTACCAGTTCAACTGGAGCGTGCTCTGGAGCGGCCAGTCCGGGCACTGGCTGCTCCAGGGCCTCATCACCACGCTCGAGATCTCCGCGCTGGCGTGGATCCTCGCCATCGCGCTCGGCATCCTGTCCGGCGCGCTGCGCACGGTACGCTATCCGCCGCTGCGCGCGGCGGGGACGGTGTACGTCGAGTTCTTCCGCAACGTGCCGCTCCTGGTGTGGATGTTCTTCTGGTACTTCGGCGTGCCGCCGCTCCTGCCACGCGGCGTGCAGGACTGGCTCTACGATCACGGCGCCGAGTTCTGGGCCGGGATGTTCGCGCTCGGCGTCTACCACGGCGCGCGCTTCTCCGAGGTGATCCGCTCGGGCATCCAGGCGATCCCGCGCACGCAGATGGAGGCGTCCGTCGCCATCGGGCTCACCACGTTCCAGGCGTACCGGCTGATCGTCATCCCCATCGCGCTCAGGCTCATCGTGCCGCCCCTCACCAACGAGACGCTGAACCTCCTAAAGAACTCGTCGGTCGCGCTCACCATCAGCGTGGCCGAGCTGACCTTCCAGACGCGGCAGATCGAGACGTACACCGCGAAGGCCATCGAGGCGCTCACCGCCGGCACGCTGATCTATCTCGTCCTCTGCGTCTCGATCGCCGCGATCATGGCGCGCGTGGAGCGGCGCTTCGCCATCCCGGGTCTCATCGTGCGGACGAGCTGAGCCGTGCTCGACTTTGGCGTCGTCGCTCACAACGTCCGCTTCCTCATCCTCCAGGGGTTCCTGGGCCTCGGGCATTTCGCGGGCGGCACGCTGCGCCTCGCCGTCCCCGCCATCGCGCTCGGCTTCGCGCTCGGCATCTTCATCGGTCTGGCCCGCCTCGCGCGCGCCTCGTGGATCCGCATCCCCGCGACGATGTACGTCGAGCTCTTCCGCGGCGTCCCGCTCGTGATGGTGATCTTCTGGATGTGGTTCATCGTGCCCCAGGTGCTGGGACGCGGCGTCCCCGAGTACAGCGTGGCCCTCATCGCGTTCGTGATCTTCGAGGCGGCCTACTTCGGCGAGATCGTGCGCGCGGGCGTGCAGTCGGTGCCGCGCGGACAGGTGGAGGCCGCTACCGCCCTCGGGCTCCGTCGCGGCGCGGCCATGCGCCACGTGGTGCTGCCGCAGGCGCTCCGCAACATGGTGCCGTCGCTGGTGACGCAGATGATCGTGCTCTTCAAGGACACCTCGCTCGCCTCGATCATCGGCTACGTCGACCTCACCAAGGCGGCCCAGATCGTCAACAATCGCGAGATCCGGCCGTTCGAGCTCTATCTCTTCATCGCCGTCGTCTACTGGGCCACGGCGTACGGGATGTCGCGGCTGGCGCGGCGCTTCGAGCACCGTCCCGCCCACGCGTGACGCCGCGCCGCGCTGCGCTCGCGATCGCCCACGCGCTCGTCTGCGTGCTCCCCGTGGCGGCCGGCGCGTCGATTCCTCCCGAGCCGCCCTGGCCGTCGGGCAGCACGGTCCTGCGCGAGGCGCTGTCCGCGATCATCCCCCTCACGCCACAGGCGCGCGCCCGTCGCGTCCAGAGCTACGTCGCGCAGGGCCGCCCCGACCTCGCGGCCCGCGAGCTCAGCAC
>JBKPPN010000139.1:0-11298 GCA_046733575.1 Candidatus Methylomirabilota bacterium
AACGAGGACTGCATGAAGGCGCGCGGCTGGGTCGAGGTGAACCGCTCGAAGTCCGAGCGTGACAACGACCCGCGCGCCCAGGAACCGCCGCGGACGCGCGCGCAGGGCGCGGTGCCGCTCGGCGGGCGCGTCGGCGTCTCACGGTGACGTCGGGGGCCGGCGCGCCGGCGCCGGCCCCCATGCCGCGCGACGTCGTCGCCGGCATCGTGTTCGACTTCGGCGGCGTCATCTGGAACATGCGGTGGGACGTCTGCCGCACGCTCGAGGGCACCCACGGACTCTCTCGCGGTAGCGTCTTCGCGACGCTCTATGGATGCGACGCCTGGCGCGAGGTGGAGCGCGGACGGGGCGATCGCGACGCCTGGCTCCGGAGCGCGCATGCCGCTCTCGAGGCCCAGGTCGGGCGCGCGCTCCCCGGCGTCCATGACGCCTGGCGGCAGGCGCAGGGACCGATCGCGGAGAACATCGCCCTCATTCGCCGCCTGCGTCCTCCCTATCGCCTGTCGATCCTGAGCAACGCCGATCTGACCCTGCGTGAGCGACTGGACGAGCTCGGTATCTGCGACCACTTCGACGACGTCATCTCGTCGGCCGAGGTCGGGCTGGCCAAGCCCGATGTCGAGATCTACCGGCTGGCGTGTAGCCGGCTCGGTCTTCCGCCCGACGCGTGTGTCTTCGTCGATGATCATGAGCCGAACGTCCGCGCGGCGGAAATCGTCGGGATGCGCGGCGTTCTCCATCGCCACGACCGCGGCGACGACCTCGCCGCGCAGCTCGCCGCGGTCGGCGTGGCGCCGCGCGCCGCGTGATCCGCCGTCAGGCGCGGCCCTGCAGGGCTCGTTTCAGCTGATCCAGGTGATTGTCGTCGTGCCACGCCATCAGCGTGGCGAAGGCGTCCAGGGTCAGACGACCCCGCACGGCGTGAGTCCCGCCTCGGTTCCAGTCCGCGGGTGAGAGCCGCCGCATGAAGGCGAGTGTCTCCTCGCGCCGACGACGGAAGGCGGCGACGGCCTCGTTCGTATCGTTCCTCAGGTACTGACGCTCCTCGGCCCATCGATCGGGATCGGGACCGATGAGGCTCGGGTCGTCCATGGCCATGATGAGCTGGAAGCGCTCCATGAAGAGCGCCTCCGTGTCGCGCATGTGGCACACGACTTCCTTGGCCGCCCAGTTCTTCGCGTCGGGACGCCGGGACAGCGCCTCCTCGCTCTGACCCTTCACGGCGGCCGCGAAGTCGTCCGCCGTCCGCTGCATTCGCGCCAGGCGCTCCTCGCGCGGCTGCTTGGCGACCTCATCCATCGTTCGCATGATCGCGGTCCTTTCTGGTGCGCTCGAGCCGTCCCGCCTCCGCACCACCCCGTCCGCGTGACTCACGCGCCGCGTCCGGGACGAGCTGGTGGAACAGGCTCGACTCGCGCTTGTAGAAACCCTCGGTGTGAAACGAGTCACGGAGTCCCAGCAGGGTGTAGTCGACATGGTGTCCGACCTCGTGCAGGAGCGTGCGAAGGTACGTCCGGAACGCCACCACGCGCTTCTGCTTGGCCGTGCGCATCCAGAGCTGGATCTTCGGCCGCTGGCCGCGCGTCACGGTGTAGAGCCCGTGCAGCTCACCCCAGTGCGCATGCGGACGGGCGGCGAGCACTTCCACGCGGACGCCGCCCGTGCCCATGGCATCGGTGAGTCCGCGCACCAGCCGCTCGGTGGCGACCTGCGTGGCGTTGCGGTCCTCGGAGGCGAGCGCCGCTTCGAGGTCCGCGACGAGGGGATGGAGCTCGGCGGGACGGGGCAGCCGCACGTCGACGATGCTGTCGCTCTTGCGGTAGATCGCCTGCTGGGTGCGGGAGAGGTTCCTGTAGTACGCGAACGGCATCCGCTACGTGCCGGTCCATTTCGGTTTGCGCTTTTCCAGGAACGCGCGGGCCCCCTCCAGCCGGTCGTCGGTCGTGCGCAGCAGGGTGGAGAGATCGCCTTCGAGCCTGAGGCCGTCGGCGAGCGGCAGCTCGAGGCCCTTCACGACGGCCTCCTTGGCGTAGCGCAAGGCGACCGGCGCCTTGTCCGCGATGCTGCGCGCGAGCGCCTGGGCCTCGACGTGCAGACGATCGGGCGGCACCACACGCTCCACGATGCCGATGGCGAGCGCCTCGCTTGCCGGGATGCGCGCGGCGGTGAGGATCAGCTCCAGCGCCTTGCCGCGTCCGATGAGGCGCGGCAGCCGCTGCGTGCCGCCGCCCCCGGGGATGATGGCGAGGTCGACCTCGGTGAGCCCCAGCCGCGAGTCCTCGCTCGCGATCCGGATGTCGCACGCCAGCGCCATCTCGAGCCCGCCCCCGAAGCAGTGCCCCCGGATCGCCGCGACGATCGGCTGCCAGCACCGCTCCATGGCCTGCCGGAAGTCGAGACGCTTGCGCGCCTCGCGGAACCGCGTCGGCGAGCCGCTCTCCACGAACTCGCGAATGTCGGCCCCGGCCGAGAAGGCCCGCTCGCCCGCGCCCGTCACGATGACGCAGCGGACGTCGTCCGTCGTCGCAATGGCGTCGAACACGTCCACGAGCTCGCGGCGCATCGTCTCGTTCATGGCGTTGTGGACGTTGGGCCGGTTCAGCGTGACGGTGGCCACGCCGTCACGCGTCTCGTAGCGGATGGCCTCGTAGGTCATGTCGTGCGTCGCCTCACGATGTTGCGGCGTTCGAGATCCTCGATGACGTCGTGCCCGTAGCCGAGCTCGCGCAGGACCGCCTCGGTGTCGGCGCCGAGCGCGGGCGGCGGGCCGGGATCGCGCGTCGGCGTGTCGGAGAACACGAGGGGCTGTCCCATGAGCTTCAGACGGCCGACGTCGGGATGGTCGTACTCGCGGACGAGCTCGTGATGCCGGACGGCGGGGTCGTCCATGAACTCGGTGAGCGTCTGGACGCGGCCGGCGGGAATGTCGTGGGCCGCCAGCACGGTGAGCCAGTGGTCGCGCGGCTCGCTTGCGAAGCGCGCTTCCAGGATCGGCGTGAGCGCGTCGGCGTGATCGAGGCGCAGCAGCCACGACGCGAAGCGCGGGTCGTCCGCGAGCTCCTTCAGATCGAGCGCGGTGCAGAGCTTGCCCCAGAACGACTGGTTACCGCACGCGAGGAAGAACCACTCGCCGTCGCCCGCCTGATAGAGGCGATACGTCGGGTTGATGCGCGACACCGTCGGCTTGCCGGGATAGTCCACGACGTTGCCCGACTGGAGCGCGAGTGACCCGTGGAGCAGCGACGTGCCCACGCGCTGCCCGCGGCCGGTGCGCTCCCGGGCGTAGAGCGCGGCGAGGATGGCCTGGCACGCGATGGCCGCCGTGTAGTAGTCGGTGACGGCGACGCGAAGGTACTGCGGCGGGCCGCCGAATCCCTGCAGCGTCATCACGCCGCTCATGGCCTGCAGGAGCGGATCGAAGCCCGGGCGGTCGATGTAGGGGCCGGTCGATCCGAACGCGGTGACCGACGAGTAGATGAGGCGCGGGTTGACCGCGTGCATGCGCTCCCAGCCGAGGCCCAGACGGTCCAGCACGCCGGGGCGCATGTTCTCCATCATCACGTCGCCCTCCGCGGCCAGCTTCTCGACGATCTCCCGGCCCTCCGCCGTCTTGATGTTGACGGCGAGCGATCGCTTGCCGCGATTCCAGCCGTGGAACCCGGGCAGCTCGCGGAACGAGTCGCCCGCGAGCGCCTCGACCTTCACCACGTGCGCGCCCATGTCCGCGAGCATCATGCCGGCGTAGGAGCCGGCGATGTAGCTGGTGAGATCGACGACGCGCACGCCGTCGAGCGGCGGACCGGCCGGCGCGGTCACCTAGCGTGCGACGAGCCGGGCGATGAGCTGCCGGTGGTGATCGGCGTCGCCGTACATCGTCTCCAGCGCCTTGGCGCGCTTGAAATAGAGATGGAGGTCGTACTCCCAGGTGAACCCGATGCCGCCGTGCGCCTGGATGGCCTCGCCGCACACCTTGCGCGACGCGTCCCCGACATACGCCTTGGCCACGGAGGCGGCGAGCGCGGCGTCCTCGGCGCCGGCGTCGAGGGCCCACGCGGCGTAGTAGACGGCTGCGTACGAGTTCTCGACCTCGACGAGCATGTCGGCGCACTTGTGGCGGATGGCCTGGAACGCGCCGATGGGCTGACCGAACTGCTCCCGCACCTTGGCGTACTCCACGGACATCTCGAGACAGCGCCGCGCAGCGCCGAGCATCTCGGCGGCGGCGCCGACGGCGCCGCGACGAAGGATCGCCTCGTACGTGGCCACGGCGTCGCCGGAACGTCCGAGCGGTGTGGCGGCCGCACCGTCCAGCATCACGTTGGCCCACCGCGTGCCGAGATCCATGCCCACGAGCGGCGTCACGCTGACGCCACGCGCGGCCGTCTCGACGAGGTGGAGTGCGACCGCGCCGTCCCGGCCGCGCGCGGGAATCACGATCACGTCGGCCACGCCGGCCCACGGCACGAAGGCCTTCGTGCCCGTCAGCGTGACGGAGTCGCCGCTGCCGTCCACCCGCGTGGTGGTGGTGGCCACGTCCCAGTCGAGGCCCGTCTCGAGGAAGGCGACGGACGCGCGCGCGCCGCCCGCCGCGATCGACGCGACCCAGCGCTTCTTCTGGTCGTCGCTGCCCGCGCGCTCGATCGCCAGCGCCGCGAGCACCGTCGGCCAGTACGGCGAGGGGCACGCGGCGCGGCCGAGCTCCTCGAGGAGGATGGCCGTCTCCACCATGCCGAGACCGGCGCCGCCCGCGCGCTCGGGAAGCGCGAGACCGAGCCAGCCGAGCTGCGCCATCTCCTTCCAGAGGGCCTCGCTCTCGCCGCGCGGATCGTCCATCAGCGCGCGGACGTGCGCGGGCTTCCAGTGCTCGTCGAGGAAGCCGCGCGCGGAGTTCTTCAGCAGCTGCTGATCGGGGCTGAACGAGAAGTCCACGGTCCTAGCCCTTCAACCGGTCGGCGCGGACTTCCTTCGGCAGTCCCAGCACGCGCTCGCCGATCACGTTCTTCTGGATCTCGGACGACCCCGAGTAGATCGTGCCGGCGCGCGACCAGAGGTACGCGTAGGCCCACGTCGACCGCACGCCGGACGACGAGTCGACGTCGAGCGTCTCCTCGCCGGGCAGCCCCGCGGTGACCTGCCCGTACGGGCCGAGGATTTCCTGGATCGTCTCGAAGTAACGCTTCTCGAACTCGCTGTACGACAGCTTGGTGACGGACGAGAACGCGCCCGGCGAGTCGCCCTTCTGCAGCGCCGACAGCACGCGCAGCGCGGCGTAGCGCTGGACCTCGAGCTCGGCGTAGATGCGACCGAGCTTCGCGCGCACCACGGGATCCTCGACGAGCGGCTTCCCCGCGCGCTTCAGCGTCTTCACCGCCTTCACGAGCTGCTCGAAGGCCTGCGAGTAGCGGGTCACGCGGCCCAGCGCGTTTCCGCCGCGCTCGAAGCCGAGCGTGGTCTGCGCGATCTCCCAGCCCTGGCCCAGGCGTCCGATCAGGTCGACCTTCTCGGCCCGCGCGTTGGTCATGAAGACCTCGTTGAACTCGGAGCTGCCCGTGATCTGCTTGAGCGGTCGCACCTCGACGCCGGGCTGACGCATGTTGAAGAGAAAGCACGAGATGCCCTTGTGCTTCGGCACGCGCGGATCGGTGCGCGCGAGCAGGATGGCGTAGTCGGCGATGTGACCGCTCGACGTCCAGATCTTCTGCCCGTTCACGACGAAGTGATCGCCCTGCTCCTCCGCCCGCGTGCGGAGGCTCGCGAGATCGGAGCCGGAGTTCGGCTCCGAGTAGAGCTGACACCAGATCTCCTCCGCGGTCAGGATCTTGCGGAGGTAGCGCTCCTTCTGCCAGTCGGTGCCGTGGTGGATGATCGTGGGACCGATGAAGCCGATGCCGAGCCCGTTGATGGGCGCGGGCGCGCTCATGCGCGCCATCTCGTCGGCCACGATCGCCTGCTGCATCGGCGTGGCGTCCTGACCGCCGTACGCCTTCGGCCAGCCCATGCCGACGTACCCGGCGTCGTAGAGCTTGCGGTGCCAGGCCTTGCGCTCCTCGAGGCTGATGAGCTCGTGCCGGGGCAGGTTGTCCTCCAGCCACTGCCGCGTCTTCGTGCGGAACTGGAGGTCTTCGGGCGAGTAGTTGAGGTCCATCGCGATCTCCTCGAGGCCGTTCGGCCGCCTCGAGCGTTTCTAACACGCGGTCAGAAGTGACGCAAACGGCGGGCCGATTCGGGTACGTCGCGGGGCGGCGCGGGTTGTGCCGCGCCGTCTTCGAGCCGGAGGCATGGGGGGCGTCGAGCCCCCCATGTCGTCAAGGCTGCGGCAGCCGATAGATCGCGGTGTGCAAGACGTGAGCGACGGGGCGACCGTTGGCCAGGATCGCGAGGTCGAGCTCGGCGAACTCGCGTCCCTTCTTCTCGAACAGCGAGCGCACCCGGCCGCGCGTCTCGAGACGCGCGCCCATCCGTGCGGCGGCCAGGTGGCGGACCGTGCTCGACACGTGGATCCACGGCCCGAGCCGAACGTTGCGGTCGAAGGCGCGATTGCCCTGGTCGAGATAGTAGGCGGGATGGACGTAGCCGGCGGCGCCGCGGTAGAGCGGCGACGCGTCGCTCAGGCGGTCGAGGAACGTCGCCGCGGTCTGCTCGTCGTACGTGACCTCCGGCGTCCCGAGCACGTCAAGCGACTGCAGGACGTCACGACTCACCGACGGTCGGTCCGCCGGCAACGGCGCGGCACGATACATCGCGACGTTGATCGGCGTGGGAAGCCCGGCCGCCAGCGTCGCCGTCGCGGTGGCGCATTCCGGAGTCGCGGCCGTGGCGCCGCGCAGGGAGGCGGTGATCCCGGTGGCGTCGCGGGTCATGATCGCGCCCGTCACCACGAACTCCTCGCCGTCCATCACCGGCCGCGTGAAGCGGACGGTGACGGTGCCCCGCTCGAGCCACGCGGGACCGAGCGCGGTCACCAGCGGCGACGTCATGTAGCCGTACACGATCACGCCGGGAACGAGCGCGCCCGGGAAGCCGTAGCGCCGCGCCGTCTCCTCGTCGTGGATCTTGTTCTCGGAGGTCGACGACGTGTTGCGGGCCTTGACGCGGTACTCGACGAGGGGCTCGGGCACGGCGCGCAGTCTACGACGGACGCTCAGTCGCGTCAAAACGCCGGGCGTGACGTCGCGACGCGTGCCAGCCTGCGCCGGTCGGGACGGAGACCGCCGTGCTGCTGCGGGGCGGTTCATCGCTACCGCGCTGGCGTGACGCTGGTACCGCCGTTGCTTCGGCGACCCCAGACGTACGAAGCCGCACGCCACACCGACCAGGGGAAACGATGGCGCGAGCACTGCTCACCTATCTCGGTTTCGCGGCAGCCGCTCCGGATGCGCGCGCGGACGACGCCGCCGCGGTTCGCGCCTCGGATCGTCCCTGGTCCCCCTCGCTGCGCGCCGTCGGCGCGGCTCTGAACCGCCACGACACGAAGGGCGCCCTCCGGGCGCTGCGCGACGCCGATCGCCGCGCCGTCGACGCGGCGGGGTGGGACGGAGTGCTGGAAGTCGGCGACGCCTACGTCCGCGCCGCCGGCGCGTCACGCTCGCGGAAGATGTGCCTCCTCCGCGCGCGCCAGAGCTATCTCGCCGCGCTCCATCGCGCGCGCCGTCAGGGCAGCCTGGACGGCGTCCTCCGGACGGCCGGCCGCTTCGCGCAGCTCGGCGATCGTGAGTCGACGGAGCAGTGCTGGGTCATCGCAGAAGAGCTGGCGGACACCGCCGAGGCCCGCACTCGCGTCCGCCGCCTCGCGAGGCGACACCGGCCCGCCTGATCGCCTGAGGAGCGGGGGGAAACCGTGCGAGGGTCCCCCTTCAACAGGTTCGAGAAATCAGCGCCGCGTCAGGCGCCCGCGGTCGCCGTCTGGCGCGCCCCTGTGTAGAGGTGGCAGGCCACCTCGCGTCCCGACTCCGGCAGCAGCCTCGGCTCCTCGGTGTCGCAGCCGCGCATCACGTGCGGACAGCGCGGGTGAAACCGACAGCCGCTCGGCGGCGCGATCGGACTCGGGACCTCGCCCTCCAGCACGATGTCGTCGCCGCGCTGACTGGGATGCGACGGCAATGCCGCGGCGAAGAGCGCCTGCGTGTAGGGGTGGCGCGCCTCGGTGGCCACGCGCTTGGCGTCACCGATCTCCACGATCTTGCCCAGGTACATCACCGCGATCGTGTGGCTCATGTGCGCCACGGCGGCGAGGTCGTGCGCGATGAAGAAGTACGCCAGGCCGAGCTCCGTCTGCAGATCGCGCAGCAGGTTCAGCACCTGGGCCCGGATCGAGACGTCCAGGGCCGAGACGGGCTCATCGAGCACGACGAGCTTGGGGGAGACGGAGAGAGCGCGCGCGATGGCGATGCGCTGTCGCTGCCCGCCCGAGAACTCGTGCGGGAAGAGCGTCATGGCGCGCTCCGGCATGCCGACCATGTCCAGCAGCTTTTTCACCCGCCGGTCGACCTCCTCGCGACGCAGCGACTCGTTGGTGATCAGCGGCTCGGCGACGATGTCGCGCACGCGGATGCGCGGATTGAGCGACGCGTAGGGATCCTGGAAGACGGCCTGGACCGAGCGGCGATAGCGACGGCGTCCTTCCCCGTCGAGCGTCGCGATCGGCTGTCCGTCGAAGAGCAGCGAGCCGCTCGACGGTTCTTCGAGTCCGAGGAGCAGCTTGGCCGTCGTCGTCTTGCCGCAGCCCGATTCACCCACCACGCCGAGGGTCGTTCCGGCCTCGATGGTGAACGAGACGCCGTCCACCGCGCGCACGACGTTGCGGGCGCCCCCGAAGAATCCGGCCTTGACGGCGAAGTGCTTGGTGAGCCCCTGCGCCGCGATGACGACGTCGGCGCTCATGCCGAGACGCGGGAGGCGGGCGCCGTCGCGAGCACGCAGCGCACGCTGTGACCGTTCGAGCGCACGTCGGGGATCTCGCCCTCGCGGCAGCGGTCCATGGCGCTGGGACAGCGCGGCGCGAACGCGCATCCGGCGGGCAGCGCGGAAAGATCGGGGGGCTGACCATCGATGGCGACGAGGCGCGCGGACGGATCGCCCAGCTTGGGAATCGATGCCAGCAGCGCGCGCGTGTACGGGTGCATGGCGGCGTCGAAGATGCGCTCCACCGGCCCCGACTCCACGATGCGGCCCGCGTACATGACGGCGACCTGGTCGCACATCTTGGCCACGATGCCGAGGTTGTGGGTGATGAAGATCATGGCCAGGCCGTGCTCGCGCTGGATGTCGCGCAGGAGCTTCAGATACTGCGCCTGGATCGTGAGATCGAGGCTCGTGGTCGGCTCGTCGGCGATGAGCAGGCGCGGCTCGCACGAGATGGCGATGGCGCCCACGATGCGCTGCCGCATGCCGCCCGACATCTGGTGCGGATAGTCCCGCAGACGCGACTGCGGGGCGGAGATGCGCACGGCTTTCAGGAGCCCGCCGGCCCGGCTCATGGCGCTCGCGCGCGAGGCGCGCTCGTGAACGCGCAAGGGCTCGGCGACCTGATCGCCCACCGTGAAGAGCGGGTTGAGCGACGCAAGCGGGTCCTGCAGGATCATCGCGATCTTCTTGCCGCGAATCTTCCGCATCTCGCGGGTCGACCTGTCGAGCAGGTTCTCGCCCTCGAACATGAGTGACCCGCTCACGATGCGCGCCGCGGGCGGCAACAGGCGCAGGATCGAGAGCGCCAGCGTCGTCTTGCCCGAGCCCGACTCGCCGACGATGCCCAGCGTTTGCCCCGCCTCGAGCGTGAACGAGACGTCGTCGACGGCCCGGACGACACGGCGTCCGCCCTCGCTGACGTAGGCGGTGGTGAGGTGCCGGACGTCGAGGAGCGCCACGTCGGTCAGAGCTGCCGGAGCTGCGGATCGAACTTGACGCGCAGCCAGTCGCCGAGCAGGTTCGCGGACAGCACCAGCAGCATGATGCCGGTGCCGGGCAGGACCGTGAGCCACCAGTACCCGGCCATGAGGCCCTTCTTGCCGTCCGCCAGCATCAGGCCCCACGCCGGCTTGGGCGGTGGCACGCCGACTCCGAGGAACGACAGCGACGCCTCGGTGACGATCACGACGCCGAGCATGAGGGTGGCGAGCACGATGGCGGAATTCACCACGTTGGGCAGGATGTGGCGCCGCATGATCGTCCACCGGGAGCACCCCGCCACGATGGCCAGGCGCACGAAGTCGCGCTCCTTGAGCGAGAGCACCTCGCCGCGCACGACGCGGGCGTAGCGCGTCCAGTAGACGAGGCCGAGGATGATGATGATGTTCATCTCGCTCGGCCCGATGATCGCGGCCAGGAAGATGGCGAAGGTGAGCGCGGGCAGGGCGAGCCACGTGTCGGTCACCCGCATGATGACCTGATCGACCCAGCCGCCCATGTACCCGGCAAGGATGCCGAGCGCGGTGCCGACGATGCCGGCGAAGACCACCGCGGTGAACCCCACCACGAGCGAGACGCGCGCGCCGAAGAACAGTCGTGAGAGCACGTCACGGCCGATGTGGTCCGTCCCCAGCAGGTGTGCGCTGCTTCCTCCCGCCTGCCACGCCGGCGGCCGGAAGCGGTCGCCCAGGCTGCCGATCTCCGGGTTGTAGGGCGCGAGCACGTTGGCGAAGACGGCGATGAACACGAGGAAGCTCAGGATGGCGACGGGAACGGTGGGGAAGCCGCCCGTGGCGCGAAACGTCGCGTAGCGCCACGCTAGAGTCAGCCCTGCCGCGCGGCTCGGTCCGGCAGGCGGAATCGAACCGATGGTCGCGGGATTAACGCTCATAGCGGATCCTCGGGTCGATGACGGCGTAGAGAAGGTCCACGACGAGATTGACGACGACGATCATGGCCCCGCCCAGGATCACGATGGCCTGCACGACGGGAAAGTCTCGAAAGGCGATGCCCTCGTAGAGCAAGCGTCCGATGCCCGGCCAGGCGAAGACCGTCTCCACCACGACGGCGACGTTGATCATCAGGACCAGGTTGATGCCGGCGAGCGTCAGGACGGGGATGAGCGCGTTCTTGAGCGCGTGCTTGGCGATGACGCGCAGCTCCGGCAGGCCCTTGAGGCGCGCAAGTTTCACGTACTCGGAGCCCAGCACCTCGAGCATGGACGAGCGCGTGAGGCGCATGTGCGCGGCGGCGAAGTACCACCCGAGCGCGAAGGCCGGCATGACGAGGTGCCACGGCGTCCCCGAGCCCGACGACGGCAGCCAGTTCAGGTACACCGAGAAGAACAGGATGAACACGAGCCCCACCCAGAACGACGGGAGCGACAGCCCGAGG
>JBKPPN010000140.1:0-14572 GCA_046733575.1 Candidatus Methylomirabilota bacterium
GTGTCCGGCACCTCGCGGTCGAACGCCACGGCGGGAGCGAGGAAGTAGCGAAACAGCTCGTACGTTCCGTCGAGGAGATGGACGAGCACCCGCGAACCATACGGCAGCTCGCGGGCCGATGTCTCGGGAGAAAATCGGCAGGCGATCGGAGGACGGCGATGACGGGCAGCGTCCGCCCGTCACCGCCGGATCACGACCGGATCAGTCGCTGCCCTCGAGCTTCACCAGCTTGTTGTAGAGGCCCATGATCAGGATCGTTGGCGCCCACTGACCGATGAAGTTGCCGACGCCCTTGCGCCCCATCATCATCAGCGCGGCCGACGCCGCCATCGTCACGATGGCCGCCGTCAGGTACGTCCCCGACGGGATCCGCGCCGTCTGCGACTCGATCATCTGGGTGAAGTCGCCCTCGTCCGTCATTCCCTGGCTCACGCCGGAGCCCATCGGCATCCCCGTCGCTTCGCCGATCTTGCGCGCTACATTCATTCCCGGTCTCCTTCCTGAAGCAGTGTCTAGGGTCCCCCGGCGCAATCTCTGTGCCGGGCGGCGTCATCAGCGACACGGGCCCGAGCTCGACGTAGAATCGGGCCCGGGACGCGACGCGATGCGCGTCCCGGGTGAGGCGACGGCTGGAGAACGCATTTCCGATCGTGCGACATCCGGAGCCCGGCGCGCGGACGCCGGTGGTCGTCAGCGTCCCGCACTACGGCACCGCGCCGATGCCCCACATCCACCTCGACGATTACCGCGAGGCACGGTTCGCGACCTTCGCCTACGGGTTCGCCGACACGTTTGCGCCAGATCTCTATGGTGACCTGTACAAGGCGGGGGCCACCGTGCTCGCCACGCCGGTCTCGCGCATGTTCGTGGACCTGAACCGTCGGCGGGACGACTTCGAGGAGCACGAGGGCGAGGTGCGCTCGCGCCGCGGGGTCGTCCGCACCCACACCATGCGCGACGTGCCGATCTTCGCGCGCCCGCTCGCGCCGGCCGACCTCGAGACGCGATTGCAAACGCTCTATGATCCTTATTACTCCACGCTGGACGACCTCCTCGCGGAGCGGCGCCGGCAGTACGGCTTCGCGCTTCTCCTGGATGGTCATACCGGCAGTCCCCGACGGATGGGCGACCACCAGATCATCATCGGCACGCGTCACGCGGCGACGTGCGCGCGCGAGCTCGTCGTCGTCGCCGCGGCGGTGTTCACGCGCCACGGCTTCGTGGCCCACGAGAACGTCGCCGGCTACACCGGCGGCAACATCGTCGCGACGTACGGGCAGCCCGACGCGCTCCGTACGCACGCCATGCAGATCGAGGTGAACGCCGGGCTCCTCGTGACGTCGGCCGCCGACGACGTCGTGACGCGCATCACCCGCGGCGAGATCCCGGACAAGGCCGAGCCCACCATCGCGCGGCTGCGCGCCTGCCTGGAGGAGCTGGTGGGATCGCTCCCCTCGGTGCTCGCCGCGTTGCACGCGCCGTCGCGATGAGCCGGATCTTCCTCATCCGTCATGGCGAGACGGTCGGCAACGCGTCGCGGATCGTCCAGCGCCCCGACAGTCCGCTCTCGGCGCGCGGCATCTCGCAGGCGGAGCGGCTGGCGCGGCGGCTGGCCGGGGAGCGCATCGGCGCCATCGTGGCCAGCGACCTCGTCCGCGCCGCCACGACGGCGACGCACCTCCAGCGCGCCACGGGCGCCCCGCTCGTGTTCGAGCCGCTCCTGCACGAGCGGAACTTCGGTGATCTTCGCGGCACGCCCTACGCGGAGCTGGGGGTTGACATGTTCGCTGCCGACTACGCGCCGCCGAACGGCGAGACGTGGCCCGCCTTCCACGCCCGCGTCGACCGCGCGTGGGCGCGGATCCAGGCGCTCGCCGCCGCCACGCCGGGCGACCTGGCCGTCGTCACGCACGGGCTCGTGTGTCGCTCGCTCGCGGCCCGGCATCTGGCGCTTCCCGACGGCATGCTGGCGCCGGAGCGCTGGGACAACACGTCGGTGACGATCATCGAGTGTCCGGCGCCGTGGCGCGTCAGCCTGCTCAACTGCATCGTCCACCTCGACACGGTGGACGGCGTGCAGCACGACTCCGGCGTCGTCTGACCGCGCGGCGGGCGCGGCCGCTCAGCGGATGATCGGCCCCGTGTCGGAGCTGGCGCTCTTGAGCGGCGGCAGCACCTCGCGCGGATCGATCTCGAGCGCGAGCAGGCCGAGGGCGGCGAGGCAGAAGTCGCGCGGGGGAAACTGCACGGGCGCGGCGGCGCCGTCGCGGAAGAGACGCTCGAGCGGCGACGACTTGAAGATCGCGTGACCGCCGCCGAGGGTCATGGCGGTGCGCGTGATCCGAGTCACCGCCTCGCCCACGAAGAATTTCGCGCGATACATCGCGGCCAGCGCGGCGGGCGTCGGTCCCTCGGTGTCGCTGAGCCACGCGGAGTGGTAGACGAGCAGGCGCGCCGCTTCGAGATCGACGCTCATCTCGGCCACCTGCCGTCGCACGTCCGGATGATAGGCGAGCGACTGCACGAACCCGGGCGGCGTGCGGCCCCGCATGACGCCGACGATGGCGTTGTACGCCGCGACCGCGATACCGAGATACACCGGCGTGTAGGAGCCCCAGAGCCAGTTCGCGGCGGCGCGACGGAACGCCACGATGTCGTCGGAGCAGACCAGGCACGCGTCCTCCGACACCCAGCAGTCCTCGAGCACCATCGAGTCGCTGCGCGTGGCGCGCATGCCGAGGGTGTCCCACACCGGCTCCACCCGCCGTCCCTGCGCGCCGCGCGGAACGAGCAGCAGGATCCCGGCCGTGGGTGACGTCGACTCCTCGGGGTAGGCGAGCACGGCGCAGTAATCGGCCGCCTCCAGCATCGAGGCGAACATCTTGCGGCCGGTGATGCGGTAGCCGCCGTCGGCGCGTCGGGCGCGCGTGGCGGGAATGGCGGTCCCGACCAGGCCGGATGTGCCGGGCTCGGAGAAGTTGCCCGCGATGAGCGCGCCGTCGCGCACGACCATCTCGGCGAGACGTTCCTTGGTCGCCTTGGGCACGATCGGGCTCTCCATGATCGGCCCGACGATCGAGAGGTGCATCGTGAAGGCGAGCGCCGTCGACCCGCAGCCCTGCGCCAGCTCCTCCAGACCGAGCGACCAGCCGAGCAGACCGAGGCCGGCGCCGCCCAGGTCGCGCGGGACGTTGAGCGTGTGGAACCGCGCGGCCTTCAGCGCGGCGTAGTTCTCGTGCGGGTGGCTGGCCTCGCGATCGTGCTGGGCGGCGCGGGTGGCGAAGTCGCGCGCGAGCTCGCGGCAGCGCGCCTGGAACTCACGCTGCTCCGCCGTGATGCGAAAATCCATTCCTCTCCCTTCGCGACGAGCACCGAGGACGCCGCGGTGCGTGGGGCACGAGTATATCTGCCGGGGGCCGAGGGCGTCTCGGGCCGCGCGTCACCTTGACGGCATCGGCGCCCGGAGCGCAGACTCCGCCCATTCTCGTGCGCTGAAGGTACGGCGTGAGCACACGGTCCAGTTCCCCGGGCCTGCTGCATCCCCGGCGAGTCGCTCGCTCGTCGCGGTCCCCTCCGCCACGCCCGTGCGTCGCGCGCGCTCCCATGCCGACTGGAGCTCATCCGAGTGGCGTTCTGGAACGCCGGAAGAGGAAGTTATCCATGAAGTTCATGCTCTTCGTGTTGCCGACCGTCCCCGGCACCCTCGACGATCGGAAGCGGCTGCGCCCCATCGGGCGGAACAACGAGCGGTACCAGGCAATGCTCGATGAGCTACGGAAGCTGGCCACGTTCGCCGACGACGCCGGCTTTGACGTCCTCGCCACCACCGAGCACCACTTCCACTCCGAGGGGTACGAGACCTCGGTGGCGCCGCTTCTGATCTACGCGGATCTGGCCGCGCGGACCAAGCGCATCAAGTTCTCGCCGCTCGGGCTGGTGCTGCCGTCGTGGGATCCCATCCGCGCCGCCGAGGAGCTGGCGGTCCTCGATCACCTGACGAAGGGCCGGATCTACGCCGGCTTCGCCCGCGGCTACCAGGACCGGTGGGTCAACGTCCTGGGCCAGCAGTATCACGTGACGGGGGCGCCCATGGATGGCTCGTCCATCGACAACCACAATCGCAAGGTCTACGAGGAAACCGTCAAGGTCATCAAGAAGGCCTGGACCGAGGAGTCGTTCGAGTACGACGGCGAGTACTACAAGGTGCCGTTCCCCTACAAGGAGGGCATCACGCGCTGGCCCGTCGCCGACTGGACCAGGCAGTACGGCGCGCCGGGCGAGATCGACGACGCGGGCGTCGTGCGGAAGATCTGTGTCGTGCCGAAGCCGTACCAGCAGCCGCACCCGCCGATGTTCCAGCCGTTCTCCGTCAGCGAGACGACCATCCGCTACACGGCGCGCTCCTCCATCGTGCCGTGGATCCTCGTCGCGAATCCGCCCGACTTCCAGCGCCTGTGCAAGGTCTATCAGGAGGTCGCGGCGGAATCGGGACGCACGCTCGGTCTCGGCGAAAGCGTCGGCGCATTCCGCGCCGTCCACTTCGGCACGAACGAGGAGGAGGCGGTGGCCTTGCTCCGCGACACCAACTACGCGGGGTTCCAGCACTACTTCGGAGGCTTCGGCTTCTGGGAGGCGTTCCGCACGGAGGAGGACGCGAAGAAGTATCCGCTCGACCCGTACACCGCGCTGCCGCCGTCGGAATGGACGGTCGATCGGATGCGGAAAGTGAAGTACGCGCTGGCCGGGACGCCCGACCAGATCAAGGCCGAGGTCGAGACGCTACGCAGGATCGGCGGCCAGGGCGACCTCGAGTGGTTCGGCTGGTTCTTCGATCAGGGCTTCATGTCGTGGGACGAGGAAGAGCGTCAGATGGAGATGTTCGCCAAGCACATCATTCCCGCATTTCGATAGACATGGGGGGCTCGACGCCCCCCATGTCCCCGTGCTCGGAGACGGCGCGGCACAGCCGCGCCGCCCCTCGGGCTACCTGAGGTGGCGGGCCCGCGCCGTCAGCGCAGGCTCGCCATCAGCTCCATGGCCTCGGTCTGCTCGGTCGAGATCGTGAGGCCCGTGATCCCCGAGTCCGCCCACGCGCGGTAGCGGTCGCGAATTCGGCCGGCCGGACCGACGAGCGCCATCTCGTCGCAGAACTCGTCCGGCACCGCCGCGACCGCCTCGTCCTTGCGCCGGGCGAGATAGAGCTCCTGGACCCTCTGGGCGGCGTCGCCGAATCCGCGGCGGGTCATCATCTCCTTGTGGAAGTTCTTGTCGCGATGGCCCATGCCACCGACGTAGAGCGCGACGCGCGGCTTCATGCGCGCCAGCGCGCCGCGCACGTCGTCGGTGATCTCGACACTGATGCTGGGCTGGATCTCGAAGTCGGCGAAGCCCTTGCCGTGCCCGGCGCGGCGAAAGCCGTCTTCGAGCCACGGCCGCAGCATCGGCATCAACCGCGGCACGAAGCCGAGCGGTAGCCAGCCGTCCGCGATCTCCGCCGTCAGCTTGACGTTGGTCTCGGTGCCGGTGCCGAGCCAGATGGGCAGCCGCGGATTCATGTGCAGGATCGTCATGAGGGGCTTGCCGACGCCGAGCGCGCCCGGACCGGTGTAGGGCAGCGAGATCTCGCGGCCCGCGTGCGCGACCGGTTCCTTCCGCTCGAAGACCTTCCGCATGATCGCGACGTAATCCCGGATGCGCCAGTACGGCTTGCCCCAGGGCTGGCCGTACCAGCCCTCGACGATCTGCGGTCCCGACACGCCCAGGCCCGCGATGACGCGACCGCCGCCGGCGAGCGCGTCGAGCGTGCCCGCCGCCATCGCCGCCGTCGCGGGCGGACGCGCCGCGAGCTGCATGATGCCGGTGCCGAGGCGGATGCGCTTGGTGAGCGCGGCGAGGTACGCGAGTGGCGTCACGGCGTCCGAGCCGTAGGCCTCCGCCGTCCACACCGAGTCGAAGCCGAGGCGTTCCGCGAGGAGAACCTTGTCGACGGGAAGACGGAGCTCTGCGCCGGAGTAGCCGAGGCTCAGGCCGAGTTTCATGGTGGGCGCATCGTAGCACTGGACCCGGGCCACCGGATGTCGTGTACTGAGGACTCCGACCACGCGCGAGGAGGCCGGCATGGCGAGGATGGAACCGCTCGGGATTCACGAGGTCGACGACGAGATCCGGCATCTCTGTGAGGACGCGGAGCGCCAGTCCGGGACCTCGGCGAGCACGCGCACGTACGCGCGCAACCCCGCCGTCGCCAAGGCCCTGGCCGCCTTCCGCGGCACGCTGGCGCGCGAGGGGACGCTCGATCCCGGGCTGCGCGAGCTCGTGCGCCTCAAGATCGCGGCGCTCAACGCCTGTCGGTACTGACTCACCGTCCGCTATGCCGGGGCCCGGCATGCAGGCGTGACGGAAGCCAAGATCGCCGCCATCGACGACGAGACGTCGGACTTGCTGACACCGCGTGAGCGGGCCGCCATTCGGTTCGGCGAGAAGATGGCCGTCGATCATCACAAGGTGGATGACGCGCTGTGGTCGGAGCTGCGCGCGCACTTCTCGGACGCGGAGATCATCGAGCTGGCCGCGCACGTGACGTTCTTCATCGGCTTCGGACGCTTCAACGAGGTGGTCGGGCTGGAGCCGCCGGCATGAAGATCAGGATCGGCGTGGGCGCGGGCGGCGCGTCGTCGACACCCGAGACGCTGGGCGAGCTCGTCGGCGCGATCGACGATCTCGGGTTCGATTCGCTCTGGCTCTCCGAAGTCCTGACGGCGCCCGCGCTCGATCCGCTCGTCGGCCTGACGTGGGCGGCCGCGCGCTACCCGCGCGTGAAGGTCGGGACGACGATGCTGCTTCCCGGCCGCAACGTGCTGCGTCTGGCCAAGCAGCTCGCCAGCCTCGACGTGCTCTGTGGCGGCCGGCTGCTCGTGACGCTGGTGCCGGGGCTGACGTACGCGCCCGAGAGCGAGGCGATCGGTCTCGAGCCGCGCCGCCGTGGCGCGTTCATCGACGAAGCGCTCCCGCTCCTCCGTCGCCTGTGGGCGGGCGAGACCGTCACGCACGACGGGCCGGCCGGCCGTCTGCGCGACGTCACGCTGAAGCCGCTGCCGGTGCAGCAGCCGCTCGAGGTGTGGCTCGGCGGCACCGCGCCCGCGGCGCTCGAACGCTGTGGCCGTCTGTCGGACGGCTGGCTGCCGTCACTGTGCACGCCGGAGGAAGCCGCCGCGGGTCGCGTGGTCATCGACGACATCGCCGCGCGCGCGGGCCGCACGATCAGCAGCGAGCACTTCGGCATGAGCATCGGCTACGCGACGCAGCCGCTCGACGAGAAGACCGCGCGGGGCCTCGCCGCGCGCCGTCCGCGCGCGCTGGAGCTGACCCCTGTCGGTGTGCCCGCGCTCCGCGACCTCATCGAGCGCTTCATCGCGGTCGGCTTCTCGAAGTTCGTGCTCCGCCCGATCGTCCCGCCGACGTCCTGGCGACGGGAGCTCGAGGCCCTCGCCTCCGCGGTCGCTGATCTGCAGACCTGACGGTTCTGTCTCGGCTCGGCTCACGAGGCACGATCACGGATACATCGGACGCCGGTCGAGGAGCGCCAGCCAGCCGCGCGCGATGCGATAGATGAACCAGAACCCGACCAGCATGAGCGGGATCCAGGCGATGAAGATCCCGATCCCGAGCGTGAGCACGATGAAGATGCCGCACAGCGCGACCCACAGCAGGCCGAACCAGAACGTGCGGATCTGCCACCGGAAGTGCGACTCGAGCCATGTGCCGCGCGCGTCGCTGCGCTTGACGTAGTTCAGGATGACGGCGATGATCGACGGCCATCCCGTGAGAAACGCGCCCACCACGGTGGCGACGCCGACGATGCCCGTGACCAGGCTGAACGCGTGCAGTGCGTAGATGACGTGCGTCAGCGTCACCAGCGACCGCCTCGGCTCCCCCCGGGTCCACGCCATCTCACCGTCCATGATCCTCGAGTCTACCTTCGACCGTGACCCCGACGCCTGACTCGCGCGCCGCGGGACGGGGACGCGCGATGTCGGCCCGGCGGCGCGGGGCGCTGCTCGTCGCGGCGGCCGCGGTGTGCTGGAGCAGCGGCGGCCTCATCACGCGGCTCGTGTCGACGGGGCCGTGGACGACGAATCTGTGGCGCAGCCTGTTCGCGTCGACGTTTCTCGTGGTCGTGCTGTCGGTCGTGCGGCGTCGCAGCATCGTGGCGCAGTGGCGCGACGGCGGGCTCGCCCTGGTCCTGGTGGCCGTCTGCATGTCGCTGGCGTCCACCTGCTTCATCTTCTCGGTGGCGTACACCTCGGTGGCCAACACGCTCCTCCTGATGTCGACGGGCCCGTGGGTCGCCGGACTTCTCGGCTGGCTGATCCTCGGCGAGCGCGTCACGCCGCGCACCTGGGTGAGCATGAGCATCGCCATCACCGGCGTCGTCACCATGGTCTCCGGCTCCTACGCCGGCGGCTCCGTCGTGGGCGATCTGCTCGCCATCGCGATGGCCACCAGCTTCGCCGTGGCGACCGTCCTGGTGCGTCGCCATCCCGAGATCCCGATGGCGCCCGCCGCGGCGCTGTCGACCGCGATCACGGCGCTGATCGCGCTACCTTTTGCGGCCCCGCTCCAGGTGGATGCGGTGGACGTGGTGCTGCTCGCGATGTTCGGCGTGCTGCAGTTCGGCACGGGGTTCCTGCTCTTCATGGCGGGCGCCCGTCTGCTCCCCGTCGCCCAGACCTCGCTGATCGGCATGCTGGAGACGGTGCTGGGACCGCTCTGGGTGTGGGTCGTGCTGAACGAGCGTCCGGGCGCGACGGCGCTCGTGGGCGGCGGGCTGATCCTCACCGCGCTCGTCGTCAACACCGCGGTCGACGTCGTGCGGCCGCGCCGCGCCACCGTGCGCGACGCCCGCTTCGGCGAGGTGTGAGTTCGATGCTAGGCTTTGCCGGCGCGCCGCACCCTGGGTCGCGCGCGCAGGAGACCGAACGATGGCATCAGCCCTGAACACGGAGCGCCGGGTCGACGCGGTCGTCGTCGGCGCCGGACTGGCTGGCGTGTACGCCCTCTACCGTCTGCGCGGGCTCGGGCTCTCCGTGCAGGTGTTCGAGGCGGGCAGCGGCGTGGGCGGGACGTGGTACTGGAACCGCTACCCGGGCGCGCGCTGCGACGTCGAGAGCCTCGACTACTCGTACTCGTTCTCCGACGAGCTGCAGCAGGAGTGGTCGTGGACGGAACGCTACGCGTCGCAGCCCGAGATCCTCCGCTACGTCAACCACGTGGTCGACCGCTTCGACCTGCGCGGCGACATCCAGCTCGACACGCGCGTCACGTCCGCGCGCTTCGACGAGGCGACGGCGCGTTGGTCCGTCGAGACCGAGCGCGGCGATCGCCTCGCCGCGCGCTTCTGCATCATGGCCACGGGCTGCCTCTCGGCCGCGCAGGTGCCCAGCATTCCCGGGGTCGAGACGTTCGGCGGGTCCTGGTATCACACCGGACGCTGGCCCCACGAGGGCGTCGACTTCACCGGTCAGCGCGTGGGCGTCATCGGCACCGGCTCCTCCGCGATCCAGTCCATTCCCATCATCGCGGCGCAGGCGGCGCACCTGTACGTGTTCCAGCGGACGCCGAACTTCTCGGTTCCGGCGCGCAACGCGCCCCTCGATCCCGCCTACGAGCGCACCGTGAAGTCCCGCTACGCCGAGTTCCGTCGCCAGGCGCGCGAGTCGCGCGTGGGCTTCGTGGTGGAGCGCAGCGACGACTCGGCGCTGGCCGTGCCGGCGGACGTGCGGGAGCGCGAGTACGAGAAGCGGTGGCAGCGCGGCGGCCTCGGCTTCAGCGCGACCTACGTCGACCTCCTGACGGACCAGGCGGCCAACGAGACCGCGGCGGAATTCTTCCGCGCCAAGATTCGCAGCATCGTGCGCGACCCCGCCGTGGCGGAGACGCTCGTGCCCCGCGATTACCCGATCGGCACCAAGCGACTGTGCGTCGACACCGAGTACTACGCCACGTTCAACCGCGACAACGTCACGCTGATCGACATCCGGACCGATCCGATCGAGGCCATCACGCCGGGCGGCCTCCGCACGCGCGCCCGCACGTTCGAACTCGACAGCCTGGTGTTCGCCACCGGCTTCGACGCGATGACGGGCGCCCTGCTGTCGGTCGACATCCGCGGCCGGGGCGGCGAGACGCTCCGCCGGAAGTGGGAGGCCGGACCGCGCACCTATCTCGGTCTCGCCGTGGCCGGGTTTCCGAACCTCTTCCTCGTCACGGGTCCGGGCAGTCCGTCCGTGCTGAGCAACATGATCGTGTCGATCGAGCAGCACGTCGACTGGATCGCCGACTGCATCGCGTCTCTCGATCGCGGCGGCCGCGCCACCATCGAGCCGACGGTCGACGCCGAGGACGCCTGGGTCGCGCACGTCAATGACCTCGGCGACATGACGCTCTATCCGCGCGCGAATTCCTGGTACATGGGCGCCAACGTGCCGGGCAAGCCGCGCGTCTTCATGCCCTACGTCGGCGGCGTGGGCACGTACCGGAAGACCTGCGACGAGATCGCGGCCCGCGGGTACGAGGGATTCGTGCTCGGCAGCGCGGACGGTGGCGGATGATCGCGCGCGGTGTCGCCGACAACCTGACGAAGTCGTCGTGGATCCGGCGCATGTTCGAGGAGGGCGCGCGTCTCAAGCAGGAGCGCGGCCCCGACGCCGTGTTCGACTTCACGCTCGGCAACCCCGAGATCGAGCCGCCCCGCGCGGTGCTGGACGCGGCGCGCCGCGTGCTCGACAGCACGTCGGCGCACCTCCACGCCTACATGCCGAACGCCGGTCACCCCGCCGTGCGCGCGGCGGTGGCCAAACGCCTCGAGGACGCGACCGGCCTCCCCTACACCGCGAACCACGTGCTGATGACCGTGGGCGCCGGCGCCGCGCTCAACACGGTCCTCAAGGCGCTCCTCGATCCCGGTGACGAGGTCATCACGGTCGCGCCGTTCTTCGCCGAGTACACGTTCTACGCCGACAACCACGGCGGCCGTCTCGTCGTGGTGCCGCCGAAGGGCGACCTCACCCCCGACGTCGACCGCATCGCCGCGGCGATCACGCCGCGGACTCGGGCCATCCTCGTGAACTCGCCCAACAACCCCAGCGGCGTGGTCTACCCGGCCTCGACGTTCGTCGAGATCGAGGCCCTGCTGTCGCGCACGCCCCAGCCGATCGTGCTGATCAGCGACGAGCCGTATCGCGCGCTCGTGTTCGACGACGTGGTGCCGCCCCAGGTCCCGCCCCTCGTCACGCGGTCCATCGTGGCGACGTCGTGGTCGAAGTCGCTCGCCATTCCGGGCGAGCGCATCGGCTACCTGGCCTTCTCTCCTCGCATGGCGGAGGCGGCGGCGCTGTTCGAGGCCTGCACGTTCACGAGCCGCGTCCTCGGGTTCGTGAACGCGCCCGCGCTCTGGCAGTGGGTCGTCGCGGAGGTCGGTGATCTCGTGATCGACGTCGGCCCGTATCGCGAGAAGCGCGACCTCATGTACGCGGGACTCACGCGCATCGGCTACGCGTGCGTGAAGCCGCAGGGCGCCTTCTACGTGTTCCCGCGCACGCCGATCGACGACGACGTGGCGTTCGTCCGCCTCCTCGCCGACGAGGGCGTCCTCACCGTGCCCGGCTCGGGCTTCGGGATGCCGGGCCATATCCGCGTCTCGCTCACGGTCGAGCGGAACACGGTGGTGCGGGCGCTGCCGGGATTCGAGCGCGCGTTCCGCAAAGCGCGGCCGTAGCGGCGCGGCGCCACGCATCACGGGACAGCTCGCGTCTCCGTGAAACGCCGCGCGCGGTCACTGCGTCGGGCGGAAGAACTCCACCGCGTAGCCTGGGAGCGCCGTGTTCTTTGCACCCTGGCAGTAGCACGGCGTGCCGGGCGCGATGCAGCAGCCGACCCGACAGATGCCCCACTGCGTCTGACAGCCCTGCGCCGGTTGCACGGTCGAGGGCTGCGGTCGCGGCGAGGGGGGCGGCGAGGGGGGCGGCGCGGGCGCCGGCGCGGGCGGGTTGATCTGCACGCCGCCTCCGGATTGAGCGATCGCCACCGGTGCGGGGGCCAGCGCGACGGTGATGACGGTGACAGCGATCCCGAGCAGTCGGGGAATCCGCATGCGTCCTCCCTGCTGTCGCGTCACGCCGGCGGGACGCCGCCGCGCGTGACGATGGTCACGACGTCGTCGCGCCGATGCGGTACACGCGGGCCGCGGTGTCGTGGAACAGCTTGGCGCGGTCGCCGGCCGAATAGCCGGCGGTGAGGCGCTTGAACGAGTTCCACAGCACCGTGTAGCTGCAGCTCTCCATGTCGACGGGGAAGTTCGACTCGAACATGCAGCGGTCCACGCCGAACTTCTCGATGGTGAAGTCGTAGTAATGGCGGGTGGCATCGAGGAGCTCCTGGCTCGTGGGCGGCTTCGGACGCTGGTGCCAGCCGAAGCCGTTCATCTCCATGTTGATGCCGCCCAGCTTGGCCACGACATTGCCGCAGGTGGAGAGCTCGGTGATCGAGCGCCGCCACTCCGCGTACACCTCCTCGGCCTTGCCCGCGTACGGACCGACGCCGAGCGGGCCACCGAAGTGATTCAGGATGATGGTCGTGTCCGGGAAGGCGCGGGCCAGCGCGGTGACGTCGGGGATCTGGCGGTGATAGCACCACGCCTCGAACGTCAGGCCGCGCGGCGCGAGCTCCCTGAACCCGGCGCGGAAATCGTCGCGCAGGAATAGTCCCGGGCCGGGTTCCGTGCGATGCTTCGGCACCGTGTCGGCTGCGTCCCACGCCGCCGCGCGCTGGATTCCGCGGAACCGGCCGCCCGCGAGCGCGAGGTGCGCGTCGAGGACCGCGCCTGCGGCGCGCCCCAGCGTGAGGTCGACGGTGCCGACGATCGCGGCCGCGATGCGCGAGGGACCGTAGAGTCCCGACGCGCTCATCGCGGCGATCCCGTTCACGAACTCGGTCTCGCCCAGCGGACGAAGCGCATCACGGCCGTCCGCGCGGTACATCGCGCCGCACTCGATGAAGACGGTCGACACGACGTTGTGGCCGGCGCGCACGTCGGCCAGGATCTCGTCGAGCAGGTAGCGCGGCGCGACGCGTTCCGTCCGGGCGTCCCAGAGATGATGGTGGGGATCGCAGATCGGGAGGCCGGGGTCGAGCGGCTCTTCCCGCGTCAATGCCAGCCACTCGTGGTTGGTCGATCGTGCTGTCATGGTGCCTACTCTGTCGCGTCTGCGTGCGAAACACCAGCCGGGCCCGTCCCACGCGCGAGGCGCGCACGGTGGTACGCTCGCGGGCCAGGAGTTCGTCCACGCAACCCGAGGGGCGGTGCGGCTTGGCCGCGCGCCTCCGAGCCCGGCGGCTCGGGGGTGTCGCGCCCCCATGTCGGTCAGGAGGACCACGACCATGAGCGCGCTCGGCACCTACAAGGACATCGGCGTCAGCCTCGAGGACCACGTCGCACAGATCGAGATCCAGCGGCCGCCGCACAACTACTTCGACAACGCCTTGATCAACGCCATCGCCGACGCGCTCGAAGACCTCGATCGCGATCCCGCCTGCCGCGCCGTCGTGCTCTGCGCGCAGGGCAAGTCGTTCTGCGCGGGCGCCGACTTCGCCAACCGTCCCGCCACCGGCGCCACCGGAGAGGCCGGACGCACCAAGCACCTCTACAAGGAAGCCACGCGGATTTTCCGGACGAAGAAGCCGATCGTCGCCGCCGTGCAGGGCGCCGCCATCGGCGGCGGGCTCGGACTCGCGTGCGCGGCCGACTTTCGCGTGACGTGCAGCGAGGCGCGCTTCAGCGCGAACTTCAACCGCCTGGGATTTCATCCCGGCTTCAGCCTGACCTACACGCTGCCCCGCCTGGTCGGTCAGCAGAAGGCGAACCTGCTCTTCTACACGGGCCGGCGCATCACGGGCGACGAGGCGGTCGCGATGGGGCTGGCCGACGTGCTGGTCCCCCTCGCCGACGTGCGCAAGGGCGCGCTCGGCCTCGCCACCGAGATCGCGCAGTCCGCGCCGCTCGCGGTGCAGTCGACGCGCGAGACCATGCGCCGCGGCTTCGCCGACGCGGCCGAGCGCGCCACCGAGCGCGAGCTCGTCGAGCAGGAGTGGACCCGCCACACATCCGACTTCAAGGAAGGCGTCAAGGCCTGGGCGGAGCGACGCCTGCCGAACTTCGAGGCCCGCTGACGGTTCAGACCTCGCCGACGCGCGCGCCGACGCGGGTCAGCCGGGCCGGCTCCAGGAGCGCGCGAACATCGCGCACCCTGGCGTGCCGGCAAGGTCGAACCCCGTCGGCACGGGCGACACGTCGACGGCGAACGTATATCGATGCCTGCTACGGCGTCGAACGTTCCCCGGCGCAGTCGTAGGTGTGCGAGGTACGAGCGCGAAGCACGATGGGACGATCGACGATCACGAGCTTCAGGTCGTCCGGCGCCTCACCGTAGCGGCACAGCGCGCGCGCGACGTTCAGGTACACGCGACGCTCGGGATAGGGTGGCGCCCCGAGCTCGCCCATCGACCAGTCCCACAC
>JBKPPN010000141.1:0-4557 GCA_046733575.1 Candidatus Methylomirabilota bacterium
GGTCCGCGCGCTCGGGGCGTACATGGCGGCCATGGATCAGCTGGAGGCTGCGGTCGGCGCCTCCGTGGCGGAGAAGTGACATGCGGGCGGGCGTGATCCTCCTCGTCCTGATCGCGGTGCTCTGCGCCGGCTGCGGGGACCGCGCGGTGAGCGCGCCGTCAGCGTCCGCGAAGCCGACGGGAGCGCCTGCGCCTCCCGCGCCGCCGCCCATCGAGACCGCGCGACCGCAGATGCGGACACGCCTGGCCGTGCTGCAAACGAGCGGGAAGGTCGCGTTCAACGAGGAACACGTGGCCCGCGTCCACGCGCCCGTCACCGGACGCGTGATCGACGTCCCGGCACGTCCCGGCGACGTGGTCGAGAAGGGCGCCACACTGCTCGTGCTCGACAGTCCCGACCTCAGCGCGGCCAAGAGCGACTACGCCAAGGCGGTGGCCGATCTGGAGCGTGCGGACAAGGCGCTCGCGCTGGTGCGAGAGCTGCTCGACGTGAAAGCCATCGCCCAGAAGGAGGTCCGCGACGCGGAGAACGAGCAGCGCAAGGCCGGGGCCGAGCGCGAGCGTGCCGCCGCCCGTCTGCGGACGCTCGGCGTGACGGCCGACCGTCTCCCCGACATCGCGGCGCGCGCCGATACCGCCACGACCGTGACGGTCACCGCGCCCCGCAGCGGCGTGGTCGTGGAGCGCAACGTCAGTCCGGGGCAGGTCGTCTCGTACGGCCAGGCCGACGCGCCCGTGAACCTGTTCGTGATCGCGGATCTCTCGACGATGTGGGTCGTGGCGGACGTGTACGAGCCCGACGTGCTGCGCGTGCGTCGCGGGCAGACCGTGTCCGTCACGCTTCCCTGCTGTCCGGGTGAACGCTTCGAGGGCACGGTCACGTACATCGCCGACGCGGTCGATCCACAGACGCGAACGCTCAAGGTCCGCGCGGTGGTGGCGAACCAGGGCCGGACGCTGAAGGCCGAGATGTTCACGACGGTGACGCTCGCCACGACGTCGACGCGCGTCCTCGCCGTGCCGCAGAGCGCGGTGCACCGCGATCAGGGGGCGCCGTTCGTCCTCGCGCGCCGCGGTCCCGACGAGTACGAGCGGCGCCCGGTCACGCTGGGGGTGGACCTGGGCGACTGGGTCGAGGTCGTGAAGGGCGTGGGACCAGACGACACCGTGGTCACCACCGGAGGCATCCTGCTGAAGCGGACGGTGAAGTGACCACGCGGCTCATCACCTTCGCGCTGCACCAGCGGTTCATCACCTGTGCGCTGCTGCTGCTCCTCACCGTCGGAGGCATCGTCTCGTACCGCCGCCTGCCCATCGAGGCCTACCCCGACGTCGGCGACACCCGGGTGGAGATCGTCACGTTGTGGCCGGGGCACGCCGCGGAAGAGGTCGAGCAGCTCATCACCGTCCCGCTCGAGAAGGAACTGAACGGGGTGGCACGGCTCAGCGCGCTGCGCTCGCAGTCCCTGTTCGGCCTGTCCAACATCCGCGTGTCGTTCGAGGACGGCACGGACAACTACTGGGCACGTCAGCAGGTGCAGGAGCGTATCAACGGCGCCAACGTGCCCGGCGACGCCAAGCCGACGCTCGGCCCACTGTCGTCCGTGATCGGCGAGGTGTACCGCTACACCCTCCACTCGGACACGATGCCGCTCGTGGAGCTGAAGGCGCTCCAGGACTGGGTGCTGGAGCGCGAGTTCATGAAGGTCCCGGGCGTCGCGGACGTCGTGTCCTGGGGCGGGGGGATCAAGCAGTACCAGGTGACCATCGATCCCGGTCGACTGCGCGCGTACAACCTGTCGCTCAAGCAGGTCTACGACGCCATCGCGAGCAACAACGCCAACGCGGGAGGCAGCTACATCCCGCGCGGCCAGTACGCGGTGACCGTGCGCGGCATCGGTCTTCTCCAGACGTCCGCGGACATCGCGGACGTCGTCCTGACGTCGCAGAACGGCACGCCCGTGCGGGTCCGCGACATCGGCGAGGTCGCGATCGGGCACGCCATTCGCCTGGGCGTGCTCGGTCGCGATCACGAGGACGATCTCGTGCAGGGAATCGTGCGGATGCGCAAGGGCGAGAACCCGGGCGCCGTCATCGCGGGGGTGAAGGCCAAGTTCCAGGAGATCAGGACGTTGCTGCCGCCCGGCGTCGAGATCCGCACGTACTACGATCGCGAGCGACTGGTCAACACCACGGTGGCCACCGTCACGCGCAACCTGATCGAGGGCGCGGTGCTCGTGATCGTTCTGCTCTCGCTCTTTCTCTACGACCTCCGCGCCGCGGTCATCGTCGCACTCACCATCCCCCTCTCGCTGCTCTTCGCCTTCGTGTTCATGGACCTGCAGGGCATTCCCGCCAACCTGCTCTCGCTGGGCGCCATCGACTTCGGCATCATCGTGGACGGCGCGGTGATCATGACGGAGAACATCGTGCGCCACCTGAGCGAGCAGCGGCCGCGCGGCCATCGCGTGCTGCGCGAGGTGCAGCACGCCGCGGTCGAGGTCGCCCGCCCGCTCGCGTTCGCCGTCCTCATCATCATGACGGTCTACGTGCCGATCCTCACCTTCCAGCGCATCGAAGGCAAGCTGTTCCGTCCGATGGCGGTCACCATCTCGCTCGCGGTGGTCGGCTCGCTCCTGCTCACCCTCACCATGATTCCGGTCTTCTCGAGCTTCGCCTTCCGCACGCCGCCGTCGGAGCGCGAGAGCCCCCTCCTGCGCTGGCTGCGGCGGCCCTATCTGCCCGCGCTCCGCTTCGCAGTGCGACGTCCCGCCATCCCCGTCGCCGCGGCGGGGGTGCTCTTGGCCGCGTCGCTCTTCGCCTTCACGCTGCTCGGCAAGGAGTTCCTGCCCGAGCTGGACGAGGGCGACCTGTGGGTCCGCGTCAACTTTCCGCTCGGCATCTCGATCGAGGGCGCGCGTCCGTACACGCGCGACATCCGCGAACGGCTGCTCGCCTTCCCCGAGGTCCGGGTGGTCGTGTCGCAGCTGGGGGCACCGGATGACGGGACGGATCCGGAGGCGCCCGACAACCTCGAGTTCTACGTGGGCATGAAGCCGCGCGAGGAGTGGGCGAAGGGACGGCGCAAGGGGGACATCGTCAACGAGATGACGGCGTCGCTCTCGGCCATTCCGGGAATCACCACCAACTTCTCGCAGCCGATCAAGGACAATGTCGACGAGGCGCTCGCCGGGGTGAAGGGAGAGCTCGCCATCAAGCTCTACGGGCCCGATCTCTTCGTCATGGACGCCAAGGCGCGCGAGATCACCGCCCTGCTGCGCCCGATCCGGGGTGTGGCTGACCTCGACTTCGATCACCTCGTCGGTCTGCCGCAGCTGCAGATCCTGGTGGACCGACGGGCCGCGGCGCGGTATGGCATCAACGTGCAGGACATCCAGGACACGATCGAGGCGGCCACGAAGGGACGGGTGGTGACCGAGATCCTCGAGGGCGAGCGTCGCTTCAGTCTGGCCGTCCGGCTGGCCCGCACGGGCGATCCCGTGGACGCGCTGCGCACGCTGCCCATCAGCGCACCCGGCGGCCAGCGCATCCCGCTGAGCCAGCTTGCCGAGATCGTCCAGAAGGACGGATTCGCCGAGGTGGACCGGGAGGCGAACTCGCGACGCGTGGCCATCAAGTGGAGCGTGCGTGACCGCGACATGGGCAGCCTGGTCGCGGAGGCGATGCAGAAGGTGAACGCCGTCAGCCTGCCTCCAGGCTACCGGATGGTCTGGAGCGGTCGCTTCGAGGACCAGCAGCGCGCCCTCGGCCGTCTCTACGTCGTCGTGCCGCTCGTGATCTTCATCATCTTCATCTTGCTGTTCGGAGCCTTCAACTCGGTGGGCGCGGCGCTCTTGATCATGCTCAACCTGCCCTTCGCGCTCATCGGCGGCACGCTCGCGCTCTGGGTCACGGACTCGAACTTCAACATCTCGGCCGCGGTAGGCTACATCGCGGTGTTCGGGGTCAGCGTGCTGAATGGCGTCGTGCTCGTCTCGTCCATCCGGCAGGCGCAGGCGGACGGTCTCGCGCCGCGCGACGCCATCGTGCGCGGCTGTCACATCCGCTTCCGGCCCATCATCGTCTCGGGCATCGTCGCCGTGATCGGATTTCTGCCCGCCGCGCTGTCGACGGGGATCGGGTCCGAGATCCAGAAGCCTCTCGCGCGTGTCGTGGTGGGCGGACTGATCTCGTCCACGCTGCTCACGCTGCTCGTGCTGCCCGCGATCTACGCCATCCTGGCCCGTCGCGGTCGCCACGGCGACGCGCCGGCGCCGGCGGCCGTGTGAGGAGGTTGGCGATCTCCGCGCGTCCGGCCGTCGCCGTGGTGGCGCTGCTGTTCGCCGCCGCGGGGTGCGCGCCGTCGGTCATTCTCGAGAACCCGGTGACGCATCAGCGTGTGGACTGCACCCGCGAGGCCGAGCGCCTCGCGTTCACGGTTCCGCTGGGCGCCAGCACCGGCACGGACGTCCCGACGCTGGTCACCACGCCGCCCGAGACGGCGCGCTTCGACTACGAGCGTCAGTGTCGAGGCACCCTGGAGCGCGAGGGCTTCGTC
>JBKPPN010000142.1:0-9794 GCA_046733575.1 Candidatus Methylomirabilota bacterium
GACGAGCTCACGAAGTTCGCAGGCGCGGTCCGTGCGGACGGCATCACCACCGTGCTGCTGCTCGGCATGGGCGGATCGAGCCTGGCCGCGGAGACGCTGGCGCAGACGCTCGGCGCGGCGCCGGGCTTTCCGGGTCTCTCCGTGCTGGACACCACGGATCCCGCCACGGTCTGCCGCGCGGCGGAGCGGCTCGACCCGGCGCGCACGCTGTTTCTCGTCTCGTCCAAGTCGGGCACCACGACCGAGACGACCGCGCTCTACAAGTTCTTCCGTGCGCGGCTCGACGCCGAGGTCGACGCGCCGGGACGCCACTTCGTGGCCATCACCGATCCCGGCACGCCGCTCGAGCGCATCGCGGCGGACGGCGGTTTCCGGCGCACGTTCCTGAACGATCCCAGGATCGGCGGACGGTACTCCGCGCTCTCGTACTTCGGTCTCGTCCCGGCCGCGCTCCTCGGCGTTGATCTGGAGAGCCTGCTCGAGCGCGCGGACACCATGGCCACGCGGTGTGCGCCCTCGGTCCCGGTCGCAGAGAATCCGGGGCTGCTCCTGGGCGCGATCCTGGGCGGGCTGGCAACGGCCGGGCGCGACAAGATCACCCTCGTCCTCTCGGAGCCCGTGGCGCCCCTCGGTCCGTGGATCGAGCAGCTGATCACGGAGTCGACCGGCAAGGGGGGGACGGGACTGGTCGTCGTCGACAACGAGCCGCGCGAGCCGGTGAGCGCGTACGGCGACGATCGCGTCTTCGTCTCGGTCGCGCTGCCCGCCGACGCATCGCAGGAGCCGTGGCTGCGTGCGCTGGAGGGTGCGGGCCACCCCGTCGCGCGCCTCACGCTCGCCGATCCGCTCGACATCGCGGGGGAGTTCTTGCGGTGGGAATTCGCGACGGCGATGGCCGCCGTCGTGCTGGGCGTCAATCCGTTCGACGAGCCCGACGTCGCGCGGGCCAAGGACGCCACGCAGGCGGCGCTCGCGACGTTCAAGGATCATGGCGCGCTGCCCGAGTGGCCGGTGGAGACCGTCGACGACGTGGCGCGGGTGCTCGCTCACGCGCGTCCCGGCGACTACGTCGCGCTGCTCTCGTACTTCACGCCGACGTCGGAGACGCTCGGCGCGCTGCAGGCGCTGCGCGCGCTGCTCCTGGAGCGCACGCGGCTCGCCACCACGCTGGGCGTCGGACCGCGGTACCTCCACTCGACCGGGCAGCTCCACAAGGGCGGACCGCCCACGCCGATCGCGCTGCTCTTCACGGGCCCCGACGTGGAGGACGCCGCGATTCCGGGCGAGGCCTATGGGTTGTCGATCCTCAAGGCGGCGCAGGCCCTGGGCGACCTCGCCACGCTGCGCGCGGCGCAGCGCCGGGCGCTGCTGCTCCGCATGGACGGGCCGCCCGCGGAGTCGATCGCGCGATTCACGAGCGCGCTGGCCAAACTCCTCACGACGGGATGACGACCATGGAGATCGGATTCGTCGGGCTGGGCCGCATGGGCGGCAACATGGTGACCCGATTGGCGCGCGCGGGACATCGCGTCGTGGCGTTCGATCGCTCTGCCGCGGCGGTGACCTCGGCGGAAGCGCAGGGCGCGCGCGGCGTGCCCTCGCTGGAGGCGCTCGTCAAGGCGCTCGCTCCGCCGCGGGCCGTCTGGGTGATGGTCCCCGCCGGCGAACCGACGGAGGCCACCATCCGCGAGCTCGCCGGTCTTCTCGCCGCAGGCGACACGATCGTCGACGGCGGCAACACCTTCTACGGGGACGACGTCCGTCGCGGCAAGGAGCTGGCCGCGCACGGGATCCACTACATCGACGCGGGCACGAGCGGAGGCGTGTGGGGTCTGGCGAACGGCTATTGCCTCATGGTCGGTGGCGAAAAGGCGTCGGTGGATCGCCTGGCGCCCATCTTCTCGACGCTGGCGCCGCCCGACGGATGGCTGCGCGTCGGCGCGGTCGGCAGCGGACACTACGTCAAGATGATCCACAACGGCATCGAGTACGCCATGATGCAGGCGTACGCCGAGGGCTTCGAGCTGATGTCGGTCTCGGACTTCGATCTCGACCTGCCGCACATCGCCGCGCTGTGGAATCGCGGCAGCGTCGTGCGCTCGTGGCTGCTCGAGCTCGCCGCCGACGCGCTCGCCGCCAATCCGCGTCTCGACGGGCTCAAGCCGTACGTGGAAGATTCCGGGGAGGGTCGCTGGACGGTGATGGACGCGGTGGAGAAGGCGGTCCCCGCGCCGACGATAACCGCCGCGCTGTTCGCGCGCTTCCGCTCACGTCGTGAGAACTCGTACGCGGACCGGCTCCTCGCCGCGCTCCGGAATGCGTTTGGTGGCCATGCCGTCCATCGATGAGCCGTTCTCGCTGATCATCTTCGGGGCGTCGGGCGACCTGACCCGTCGCAAGCTGGTCCCTGCCATGTGGAGTCTCTACGCGGCGCGGACGCTCCCCGAGCCGTTCGCCATCGTCGCGGTGGCGCGCACGGAGATGACCTCCGGCGACTTTCGCCGTCGCATGCGGGACGCGGTCCGCGAGTTCGCGCGCATCCAGCCGCCGTCGGAGCAGGTGTGGGATCGCTTCGCCTCGGCGCTGCACTACCTGCCCGGCGATCCCACCACCGACGTCCTCTATCCGCGCCTGGAGGAGACGCTGGCGCAGCTCGAGCGCGGCCGGTCGAGCGCGCCGGCCAATCGCCTCTTCTACTGCGCGACGCCGCCCAGCCTCTACGACGACATCATCCTGCACCTGGGCAGCTCCGGCCTGGCGCGGCAGGACAACGGCTGGAGCCGCATCGTGATCGAGAAGCCCTTCGGTCACGACGCGGAGAGCGCCCGCGCCCTCAATCGGCAGCTCGCCGACGTCTTTCCCGAGAGCCAGGTCTACCGGATCGACCACTACCTCGGGAAGGAGACGGTGCAGAACCTCCTGGTGTTCCGGTTCGCGAACGGGATCTTCGAGCCGATCTGGAATCGGAACCACGTCTCGGAGGTGCAGGTGACGGTGGCGGAATCGATCGGCGTGGAAGGCCGCGGCAGCTACTACGAAGAGGCGGGCGTGCTACGCGACATGATGCAGAACCACCTGCTGCAGCTCCTCTGTCTCATCGCCATGGAGCCGCCCGTCACCTTCGACGCCACGCCGGTCCGCGAGGAGAAGAACAAGGTCCTGAACGCCATCCGTCCCATCGAGCGCGAGCACGTGGCCGAGGTCGCCGTGCGCGGACAGTACGGGCCCGGCTTCATCAACAACAAGCCCGTGCCGGGCTACCGCCAAGAGAAGGGCGTCGCGCCGGATTCGCCCACGGAGACGTACGCGGCGCTGAAGGTCCAGGTCGAGAACTGGCGCTGGGCGGGTGTGCCCTTCTATCTGCGCACCGGCAAGCGCCTCTCCAAGCGCGTGAGCGAGATCGCGATCCGCTTCCGGCGGACGCCGCACATGATCTTCCGTCGCAGCCCCGAGGGCGTGGACGCCAACGAGCTCATCATCCGGATCCAGCCCGACGAGGGCATCGCGCTCACCGTGCTCGCCAAGACGCCGGGTCCGGACGTGAAGCTCGGGCCGGTGACCCTCGACTTCGACTACAACGAGGTGTTCGGCGGCCAGTCACCCGAGGCGTACGAGCGGCTGCTGCTCGACGCGATTCACGGCGACGCCACCCTGTACGCACGCGGGGACTGGGTGGAGCAGGCGTGGGACATCCTGATGCCGGTGCTCGAGGCGTGGCAGCACGGCGCCGCGCCGACGTTTCCGAATTACGAGGCGGGCTCCTGGGGTCCGGCGGAAGCCGACGCGTTCATCGCGCAGGACCGTCGCACGTGGCGACAGCCCTGAGACGACGCGCTACCGCGGGGTCGGTGTCGGGCTCGGCGTGGCGGGCGTACCGGCGGCGGCGCTGAGGGCGCGACCGGTCGCCATCTCGACGTAGGTGTAGTAGAGCCCTTCCCACAGCTGCACCTGCAGCGTCGTCCCGCCCTTCTCGTAGATCTGCGTCTTGCCGTGCGGCGACGTCGCGGTCGAGCTGATGGGCCGCCAGCCATTCGCCTCGAGCGTCGTGCGCATGGCGACGGCGAGGCTCTCGATCTCGACGCGACCGCGATACACGAGCCACGCCGCCTTCACCTGTGGCGACTCGTAGACCTTCGAGCGGTCGGCCTGGAAGGTGAGGCCCTTGGGGACGGGAATGTCCTCGAACTCGCTGCGCGCGGCGCGCGGGGGCGCGCTCGCGCACGCGGTGAGGCTGAGGGTCAGCGCGATCGTGGCGAGCGTGCCGGCGAATTTCACGGCGAGCATCCTAGCAAGCCCGTTCTCGATGGCCAAACGATTTTACGGCGGGCGCTCATCCCTGGATCGAGTACCCGCCGTCGACGGGAATCGCGGTGCCGGTGACGAAGTCGGACGCGCGACTGGCGAGGAAGACGGCCACGCCCGCCATGTCATCGATGTCGCCCCAGCGTCCCGCCGGGGTGCGTCCGAGCACGTTGTCGTGGAGCTTGGGGACCTGCGCGCGCGCCCGCTGCGTGAGCGCGGTGTCGATCCAGCCCGGCAGCACGGCGTTCACCTGGATGTTGTCGCGCGCCCACGCCGCCGCGAGCGAGCGGGTGAGCTGCACGATGCCGCCCTTGCTCGCGCCGTACGGCGCGGCGAACCAGCCGCCGAAGATCGACATCATCGATCCGATGTTGATGATCTTGCCGCCCCCGACCGACGTCATGAGCGGGTAGGCCGCGCGCGAGCACAAGAACGCGCTCGTGAGGTTCGTGTCGAGGACCTGGCGCCACTCCGCGGTGGTGTAGTCCTGCGGCGGCTTCCGGATGTTCGTCCCCGCGTTGTTGACGAGGATGTCGACGCGCCCGCAGCGCTCGGCGGTCGTGGACAACAGCCGCGCCACCGCGGCCTCGTCCGTCACGTCCACCTCGTGAGCGAGGGCAGCGCCGCCGCGCTTCTCGATGTCGGCCACCGCGGCGCGTGACTTCGCGGCGTCGCGTCCCGCGATCACGACGCGCGCGCCGGCGCCGGCGAGCCCACGCGCCATGCCGAGGCCGATGCCACCGTTGCCGCCCGTCACGATCGCCACCTTCCCCGTCAGATCGAACATCGCGTGCTCCTTTGTTTCGCCTGGTACGCTCGACGTCGCGCTCGTGACATCCGCGAGGCTGTAAGTCTTACACCCGACGCGAATGGGCTGCACGACTTTTCAATACCTGCGACTCCACGTGACGATTGGCGTAGCATCCTGTGTGCGCTTCACCTGGCACATCCGCTGCAATCGCGTCGGTCACCCGTCACGATGGGCCGCTCACACGAGGGAGGGCGAATGATCGGCGAAGTTCGACGACTGCACGACAGGACCGCGCTCGTAACCCGGTCCCCTCATCTCTGGGGCGTCGTGCTGTCGGGTGGTTCCCCGGCGCTGCTGCGACGCACCGTGGAGCGCGCCGCGACGATCATTCCGCGGCGACGCATCGTGACCGTGACGGCGCGCCCGCATCCAGGTCCCGCGCCCGCCATCGTGCTCTCGCGCGTGCAGCGAATCGTGCAGCCCGCCTACCGCGGGAGCGCGGCGGAGATCTTCCTCCCCGTGCTGAAGATCGCGCGGCGCGATCCGCGTGCGACCGTCGTCATCATGCCGGCCGACCTACCCCTCGGCCACGAGACGCGCTTCGTGACGTACGTCGAGCGCGCCATCGCCGCGGTCGACGTGCGACCGGACGTGCCGATCGTCCTCGGCTCGCATCCGCGCACGCTCGAAGCGGGCCACGGCTGGATCGAGCCCGGGGTTCCCGTGGAGGGGCTGGAGCGGCTCGCCGTGCGCACCATCGCCCGCTTCATCGAGCGGCCGTCGCGCGCGGAGGTGGGCCCGCTCTTCGAGGATCACGGCCTGCGCAACACCCGCGTCATCGTCGCGGCGGCGCGTACGCTTCTCGAGATCGGTCAGCGTCAGCTGCCCGACGTGCTGGAGACGCTCGAGCCGCTGGAGGCTGCGTTCGGCTGTCCCGAGGAGTCGCTCCTCTGCGACGCGGTGTACGAGTGCATGCCGAGGGCGAGCGTGTGGCGCGCGCTGCTCGGTTCCGGTGTGGCGGCCGTCCTCGCCATCCCCGACCTGACGGGACGCCAGCACACCGGCCCCACCGTGCACGCGCTGGCGTCCTGAGGCGTCACCCCGCGAGGGGCAGCACGAGCGCCACTTCGGCGCCGTCCTCCAGCGCGGTGAACGCGAGCGTGCCGCCGTGCAGTCGGGCGATGCGCTCGGTCGCGAGCAAGCCGACGCCGCGTCCCCGCGGCGGCACTCCGCTCGGCGCGACGCCGAGGCGCACGAGCACCTTGGGGTTCGCGCTCTTCAATCCCACACCCCAGTCGCGCACGCGGAGCGCGACGTGACCATCGCCGGTGACCTCGGCGCTCACGCGCGGCGCGGGTCGATCGACGCCCGCCGCACGCGTGGAGGCGATGGCGTTCCGGACGAGATGCGCGATGGCGATGGTCAGCAGTCGCGGATCGCCGCTCACGTCCGGCCACGGCCCCTCGGCGACCACCGTCCTCGCATCGGTCTCGTCGCGCGCGGCGAGGGCGACTTCCCGGAGGTTCACGCGGCGCACACCGTCCAGCTCGAGCGCGACCACGTCGAACGCGGCGGGCAGCATCGCGGCGAGACGCTGGAGCTGGTCCGCGAGCGTGTCGACGCTCTGCTTGGCGCTGGGATCGACGGGGGCTCGGCGCAGCACCTCGAGGTGCATCACCGCCGAGTTGAGAGGTCCGCGAAGATCGTGGAGCAGCCGGTCCAGCTCGGCCGGCAGCGGCGGCATCACATCAGCTCAGCCGCGCCGACTTCACCGCCTGGATGCCGTACTTCGCGAGTTTGTTGTAGAGCGTCTTCAGGCTGATGCCGAGCAGCGCGGCGGCGCGTCGCTTGTCCTGGTGTGTCTCCTCCAGCGCGCGCAGGATGAGCTCCCGCTCCATCTCGCGGATGGGCGTGACGCTGCCCGTCGCGGCCGACGGCGCCGGCGTGGCGCCCTTCAGCACGTTCTCCGGCAGATGCTCGGCCCCGATGAGTCCGGTGCCGCACAGCACGACCGCGCGCTGGATGACGTTGCGTAGCTCGCGCACGTTGCCGGGCCACTGGTAGCGCTCGAGCTCGGCCTCGGCCTCCGGCGTGAGACCGCGGACCTGCCGGTTGTCCTGACGGTTGAACTCGTCGATGAACGTCTTGGCGAGGAGCGCGATGTCCTCGTGGCGATCGCGCAGGGCGGGCAGCTTCACCGAGAACACGTTGAGGCGGTAGAAGAGGTCCTCGCGGAGCTGGCCCGCGCTCATGGCCTCGCTGGGCACGCGGTTGGTGGCCGCGATCACGCGCACGTCGACCTGGACCTCCTGCTTGCCGCCGCCCACGCGCCGGAACGTGCTCTCCTGCAGCACCCTCAGCAGCTTGGCCTGCGTGGAGTTGTCCATCTCCGCGATCTCGTCCAGGAACAGCGTGCCGCCGTCGGCCAGCTCGAAGCAGCCCAGACGCCGCTCGGTGGCGCCCGTGAAGGCGCCGCGCTCGTGGCCGAACAGCTCGCTCTCGATCAGCGTCTCGGGGATCGCCGCGCAGTTGATGGCGACGAACGGCTTGTTGCGCCGATTCGACAGATCGTGGATGGTGCGCGCGACGAGCTCCTTGCCCGTCCCGCTCTCGCCGTACACGAGCACGGGCGCCTGGCTGGTGGCGGCGAGCTCGATCCAGCGATAGACCTCCTGCATGCCCTTGGCCTGTCCGACGAGCTGACCGAAGCTGCCCTTCTGGCGCAGCTGGTGACGCAGGAAGCTGACCTCGCGCGAGAGCGATTCCTGCTCGATCGACTTCTCGAGCAGCACCTGGAGCCGCGTGGCGTCCACCGGCTTGGTGAGGTAGTCGAAGGCGCCGTGACGCATGGCCTCGACGGCGCTCTCGACGCTGGCGTGGCCTGTGACGAGCAGGACCACCGGCGGACGGCCGGTCTCCTTCAGGCGCTGCAGGAGATCGAGTCCCGTCATCTCGGGCAGCATGAGATCGGTCAGGACCACGGCCGGATGCTGACGCTCGATGAAGTCGAGCGCCTCCTCTCCCGACGCCGCCGTCTCGACCTCGTAGCCCCACTGGCCGACGAGACGCGCGAGACCGTCACGCTCGGCCGGCTCGTCGTCGACGACGAGGACCTTGCCCGCCCGCTGGTGGTCGCGCTTGCTGGGACTCACTTACTTGCCGGTCACTTGCAGATTGTTGACGACCGCCTTGACGCCCTTCGCCTGCCACGCCAGCTGTTCGGCGCGCGCTTTCGTGGCGGCGTCCTCGACGGCTCCATTAAGGTAAACAGTGCCGTTCGTCGTGTCAACGTTCACGCGGGTGAGGTTCGACGCCTTGTCCGCGACGAGCTTCGCCTTCACGGCGGCGGTGACCGTTCCGTCGTCGACGTTCTGGCCCGCGGTCTTGCCGGTGACGGTCTGGCAGCCGGCGACGAACGTGAGGACGACGAGAATCGCCAAGATGCTGCGGAGTGTCTTGGTCACGTGGTGTCTCCTCCCGTGGCGATGATCGAACCCGTCTGCTGCAAAATCCGGTTGTCGTTTGTAACACGCCGCGTGCCAACACGGCGTAGCGCTTTTTGGCCTGCTCCACGCGTTTTTCCGTCGAGGCGGGAGGATTCTGCGCACGACGGTGTAGCTCCTACATCCCAATCGCGGGAATTTTTTTCAACGTTCGAGGCGGCCGTTCACCCATGTACGCAGAACACGCGGTGTCGCATGTTGCGGCGTCCATTCCTGTGGTGGCACATCGGGTGCAACCGGGGAGGCGCCGAGGAGGTCTTCAATGCCGAACGCCATGACGAGTCCAACTGTTCGCGTGTCGCGCGCGCGTGATGCACGCGGTGTCGCGCGCGTCTCGCTGTTCAAGGTCGATCATCCCCGCGCCATCGACGAGCACATCGATTTCTTCGGCGAGGCGTCGGGGAGTCGTGCGCGACGCGCTCTGTGCGGTGAATCGCTGATCGAGTCGCTGCTGCAGCGCGAGTGCGCGTGAGCCAGCCGGCCTCGCCGGCCGCCGCGTCGGCGCTGCGCCGCGTGAAGCGTTAGAGTCGCAGGTCGCGTCCCCGGGGATCGGCCGGCACACCGTTCTCCCGGGACGAGGAATCGGGCAGCGGCCGCGGGGCGTCCTCGTCGGTGAGCAAGAGCCGAAGATACAGCCGGTCGCCGATCACGACCGCGCGCGTCAGGACGACCGTCGTCGGCGTGAACGCCGTCGTCTCCTTCAGCACCGTCTCCACCGCCGCGCGCACCGCCTGCTCCATCGCGCGCTGACCGCCGTCGCGGGAAGGCGCGGGCGTCGACGTGCTGATCTCCAGCATGCTCGCGTCCGCCCCGGTGACCAGCGTGCCGGCGCCCGTGAGCAGCGCGGCGATCAGGGCACCGACGGCGGTCCGCAGACCCACCATCAGCGCCGAACGCGACGCGGCCGCGGCGCTTCCGCGTCCCGCTCTCTGAAGATGACCAGTCCGAGGACGTAGCCGATGGCCACGGTGCCCGCGAGGACCTGAAGGGGGTGACTCGCGATCCAGTCCCCCACGCGAACCATCGTCCGTCGCGCGCCCGCGCTCCAGTGCTCCACCGTCTCGGTCGCGTCGCTGGCGAGGTCACTGGCGCGCTCCGAGGCGCGCGCGGCCTGCGTGCGCGCATAGTCGGTGGCGCGCGCGACGCCGCCGCGCGTCGCATCGGCCACGTCGCGCGCGGTGTCGCGGGCGGCAGTCGCCACGTCGCGGGCGGTGTCGCGCGCGTTGCTCGCGAGGTCG
>JBKPPN010000143.1:0-6846 GCA_046733575.1 Candidatus Methylomirabilota bacterium
GTGGCCGAGCATCTCATCCCGGATGTCTACCGCCGCGCCGTGTCGGACGCGCACATCGATCCGGTGAACGACCCCGACCTGCAGGACGTCCGGCTCGAGGAGGGCGCGCCGCTCAGCTTCACGGCCGTGGTCGAGATCAAGCCGACCATCACGCTCGGCGACTACAAGGGACTCGAGATCGAGCACGCACCCCGTGTGATCACGGACGCCGACGTCGACGACACGCTCGAGCGGATGCGTGAGCAGTCCGCGCAGTTCCAGAGCGTCGACCGCGCCGCCAACCCCGGCGACCTGGTCATCGTCGATCACACGGTGACGCCGGAGGGCCAGGAGCCGCATACGGAGACGGGCTACGCGTTCGTGATCGGCTCCGGCTCGGTCCTGCCCGAGATCGACCAGGCCGCGGTCGGCATGCGCGCCGGCGAGCAGCGTGAGGTGGGCATCCGGTTCGCCGACGACCACCGCAACGAGGCGCTCCGCGGCCGTTCCGGGCAGGCGAGCGTCACGGTCGTCGAGGTGAAGGAGAAGATCCTGCCCGCCGTGGACGACGAGTTCGCGCGGACGCTCGGTGCCTTCGAGACGGTGGACGCCGTGCGCGAGGAGATCCGGAAGCAGCTCGAGGCGCAGCGCGACCGCCAGGACCGCGCGAGCCTCGAGGAGAAGATCGTCGACGCGCTGCTGGCGCGCCACGAGTTCGCGGTGCCGCGCTCGATGACCATGCGTCACATCGGCCACCAGGTCGAGCACGCGCGGGAGCGCATGCGGCGCCAGGGGGTGGACCCGGACGCCACACAGTGGGATATCGGAAAGATCGTGACCGAGCTGACGCCGGGAGCGGAGAAAGCGGTGCGGCGATCGCTGCTGCTGGAAGCGATCGCGGCCCGGGAGGAGCTGACGCCCTCCGAGGCCGACGTCGACGCGGAGATCGAGAAGATCGCGCAGGCGAGCGAGCGGCCCGCCCCCGCCGTTCGTCGTATGATGGAAAAGAGCGGTGATCTGGAGGGCCTGCGCCACGGGCTCCGCGAGCGGATGACCTTCGATTTCCTCGTCCAGCATGCTTCGATCCGGGGATGAATCCGCGCATAATGGGAGCGCCAGCGGGTCGTCCCGCCTCGGGCGTCGTCAAGGTTCGGGGAGTGTCAATGAGTGATCGTCACGAACGAAGGAGAGCGTCGATGGCTCTGGTCCCGATGGTGGTCGAGCAGACGCCGCGCGGTGAGCGTGCGTTCGATATCTTTTCCCGCTTGCTCAAGGAGCGGATCATCTTCCTGCCCACGTTCATCGAGGACGAGCTGGCGAACCTCGTCATCGCCCAGATGCTGTTCCTGGAGGCGGAGGATCCTGACAAGGACATCTATCTCTACGTGAACTCGCCCGGCGGGTCGGTGACGGCGGGGATGGCGATCTACGACACCATGCAGTACGTCAAGCCCGCCATCTCGACGATCTGCATGGGGCAGGCGGCCTCGATGGGCGCCCTGCTGCTCTGCGCCGGGGCGAGGGGCAAGCGGTTCGCGCTGCCCCACGCGCGCATCATGATCCATCAGCCGCTGGGCGGCGTGCAGGGGCAGGCCACCGACATCGACATCCAGGCCCGGGAAATCCTCCGCATGCGCGAGGAGCTCAACCGGATCCTGGTGCACCACACCGGGCAGGACATGGACAAGATCCAGCGGGACACCGACCGCGACTTTTTCATGACCGCGGAACAGGCCAAGGAGTACAGAATCGTCGATGAGGTGATCTCCTCCAAGCCGACCACGCGCCCGGTGAGCGAGCACGCCGCGCTGTCCGCCGCCGCTGTCCAGAAGTAGGATCACGACGTCGATGGCGCGGACACGTGACGGCAACGGCACGCTGAAATGCTCGTTCTGCGGCAAGAGCCAGAACGACGTCCGGAAGCTCATCGCGGGCCCCACCGTCTACATCTGCGATGAGTGCATCGAGCTGTGTAACGACATCATCGCCGAGGAGTGGGAAGAGGAGAAGTCGCGCGAGATCCGGAGCCTTCCCAAGCCGGCCGAGATCAAGGCGGTGCTCGATCAGTACGTGGTCGGGCAGGACCGGGCCAAGAAGGTCCTCTCCGTCGCCGTGCACAATCACTACAAGCGCATCGAGTCGGGCGGGGACGCCAGCGACGTCGAGCTCCAGAAGTCGAACATCCTGCTGATCGGTCCCACCGGCTCCGGCAAGACGCTGCTCGCCCAGACGCTCGCCAAGATGCTCCGCGTGCCCTTCACCATCGCCGACGCCACCACGCTGACCGAGGCGGGCTACGTCGGCGAGGACGTAGAGAACATCATCCTGCGGCTGCTGCAGGCCGCGGATTACGACGTGGAGCGGGCGGAGCGCGGGATCGTCTACATCGACGAGATCGACAAGATCGCGCGCAAGAGCGAGAACCCGTCCATCACCCGGGATGTCTCGGGCGAGGGCGTGCAGCAGGCGCTCCTCAAGATCCTCGAGGGGACCGTGGCCAACGTGCCGCCCCAGGGCGGCCGGAAGCACCCGCACCAGGAGTTCATCCAGGTCGACACCGCCAACGTGCTGTTCATCTGCGGCGGGGCGTTCGTGGGGCTGGACAAGATCATCGAGACGCGCGTGGGCCGGTCCGGCATGGGCTTCGGGGCAGAGATCAAGAGTCGCGACGAGCGGCGCGTGGGCGATCTGCTCGCCATGATCCAGCCGGAGGATCTCTTGAAGTACGGCTTGATCCCGGAGTTCGTGGGCCGGCTCCCGGTCGTCGCGACCCTGCACGACCTCGACGATCAGGCGCTGGTGCGCATCCTCCGCGAGCCCAAGAACGCGATCATCAAGCAGTACCAGAAGTACTTCGACCTCGAGAAGGTGCGCCTCAAGTTCACGGACGACGCGGTGGCGTGCATCGCCCGCGAGGCCCTCAAGCGCGGCACGGGCGCGCGCGGCCTGCGCGCGATCCTGGAAGAGGTCATGCTCGAGATCATGTACGAGCTGCCTTCGATCCAGGGCTTGAAGGAGTGCGTGATCACCCGCGAGGTCATCATGAACCACGAGAGCCCGGTGCTCGTGTCGGAGCCGAAAGAGCAGACGGCGTAACCCGGAGGGGGACGTCGTCCCCCTTCCGGCCGGTCGTCGCACGCGCTTCGCGCGTGCTCCTCCCTCCCTCCCCTGGACCAGGATTGCGCAGGCAAGCCCGCGCTCGGACGCGATCCATCGTCAGCGGTGCGGTAATGTCGGTGCTCGCATGACTGGGACGCTCTATGTCGTCGGGACGCCGATCGGGAATCTGGAGGACATTTCCGCGCGGGCGTTACGAGTCCTACGAGAGGTCGACCTCGTTGCGTGTGAGGACACGCGGCGGACGAGGCAGCTCTTGTCGCACTTCGATATTCATGTGCGGACGGTGAGTTATCACGAGCACAACAAGCGGGCGCGCGGAGCGGAGATCGTGCGGGACCTGGTGGAGGGGCGGTCGGTCGCTCTGGTGACGGATGCGGGGACGCCGGGGATCTCGGATCCGGGGTTCGTGCTCGTGCGGGAGGCGCGTGAGGCGGGCGTGGTGATCGTGCCCGTGCCGGGCGCGTCGGCGGTGACGACGCTTCTGAGCGTGGCCGGCGTGCCGGCGGATCGGTTCGTGTTCGATGGCTTCCTGCCCGTCAAGGCCGGGAAGCGGGTGAACCGGCTGCGGGCGCTCGCGGACATCGGGACGACCGTGGTGCTGTACGAGTCGCCGTATCGGATCGTGGCGGCGCTGGAGGCGATTCGCGACGTGTTCGGCGACGTCGAGATCGTGGTGGGGCGCGAGCTGACGAAGCGGTTCGAGGAGATCGTTCGCGCCACGCCGACGGCGCATCTGGAACGGCTGCGCGCGGGCAGCATCCGTGGTGAGTTCGCCATCGTGATGCCGGCGTCGGCCCGCGACCGTGACCCGGCGGGGGGCGACGACGAGGGCGGTGACGACGCGGAGCCCGGCTCGCACGTTTGAGGGGTGGAGACGCGACGCGTATACTCGCCTGAGACATGAAGGTCCCCAGGGCGCTGACCATTGCCGGGTCGGACTCCGGCGGCGGCGCCGGCATCCAGGCTGATCTCAAGACGTTCTCGGCGTTCCGCGTGTTCGGCATGTCCGTGCTCACGGCCGTGACGGCGCAGAACACCGTCGGCGTCCAGGGTGTCCTCGATCTTCCCCCGGACTTCGTGGCGAGGCAGCTCGAGTCCGTGCTGTCCGACGTCGGCGTCGACGCGGTCAAGACCGGCATGCTGGCCACCGCGCCCATCATCGCCGCGGTGGCCGACGGGCTGCGCGCGCACGGCGAACCCGTCCTGGTCGTCGATCCCGTGATGATCGCCACGTCGGGCGACCCGCTCCTCGCGGCCGACGCGCGTGGCGCGCTCGTGAAGGCCCTGTTCCCGCTCGCGCGGCTCGTCACGCCGAATCTCGACGAGGCCGCCGCGCTCGCCGACATGCCGGTGGTGACGGAGGAGGACATGGAACGAGCGGCGCGTCGCATCCGGGCGCACGGGCCGCACGCCGTGCTCGTCAAGGGCGGACATCTCTCCGGCGCGGCCACCGATGTGCTGTGGGACGGCGCGACGCTCACGCGCTTCAGCGCGCCCCGCGTCGACGGGGCGGCCACGCACGGAACGGGCTGCACGCTGTCCGCCGCGATCACCGCCGGCCTCGCCCGCGGCGTCGTTCTGGCGGAGGCCGTGCGCGAGGCCAAGGCCTACGTGACCGCGGCCCTCCGCGAGGGATTCGCGCCGGGACGCGGCGCGCGCGTGGCGCGTCACTTCGTGGAGCGCTGGTAGCCATGCCGCGAGCCGAGCTCCAGAAGATGCCGTTCATGGAGCACCTGGGCGAGCTGCGCGTGCGCATCATGCGCGCGCTCATCGGGCTGCTCGTGGGCCTCGGCATCGCGCTGCCGTTCAGCGAGCGCATCACCGACTTCCTCGCGCGTCCCGTCACCCGGCTCGGCTACAAGCTGATCTTCACCTCGCCCGGGGAGGCGTTCTGGGTGCAGATGAAGGTCGCGCTCATCGCGGGCCTCTTCATCGCCGCCCCCGCCATCCTGTGGCAGGTGTGGGCCTTCGTCGCCCCCGGGCTCTACGAGCACGAGCGGAAGTACGCGCTGCCCTTCGTGGTGCTGGGCTCGATCATGTTCCTGGCCGGGGGCGGCTTCGCGCTGTTCGTCGTCACGCCGTACGCGATCAACTTCCTGCTCTCGTACGCCCGCTCGACGCTGCAGCCCATGATCACGATCGAGAACCACATCGACTTCATGCTGAAGTTCACGCTCGCCTTCGGCGGCGTGTTCGAGCTGCCCCTGGTGCTCACGATCCTGGCCCGCGTCGGCGTGGTGAACGCCAAGATGCTCGCCAAGAACCGGAAGTACGCCATCCTGGGCGCCTTCATCGCCGGGGCGGTCCTCACGCCGACGCCCGACGCCTTCAACCAGGCGCTCATGGCCGGACCGCTCATCATCCTCTACGAGGTCGGGATCATCTGCGCGCGGCTCTTCGGCGGCAAGCGGGCGGCCGTCATCGCCGAGCAGGCGGCGAGCTGATGGACTTCCTCTCCTTCGATCTGCCCGCGCCCGTCATGCAGGGCATCGAGGCAGCGGGGTTCGTGACCGCCACGCCGATCCAGGAGGCGGCCCTGCCCCTCGCCCTCAAGGGCAAGGACGTCGCGGGCCAGTCGCAGACGGGCACGGGCAAGACGGCCGCCTTTCTCATCGCGGCGTTCACGCGGCTCCTGTCCAGCCCGGCGCCGTCCGGACCGACGTCCGCGCCGCGCATGCTCGTCATCGCGCCGACGCGCGAGCTGGTCGTCCAGATCGAAGCCGACGCGCGCCTGCTCGGCCGCTTCACGCCGTTCCGGATCCTGGCCGTCTACGGCGGGATCGACTACAACAAGCAGCGCGAGGAACTGGCGAAGGGCTGCGAGATCCTGGTCGGCACGCCGGGTCGGCTCATCGATTACCTCAAGCAGCACATCTGGTCGCCCCGCCGCGTCGAGTTCCTCGTCATCGACGAGGCCGACCGGATGTTCGACATGGGGTTCATCGCCGACCTCCGCTTCATCCTGCGTCGCCTGCCGCCGCCCGAGAAGCGGCAGTCCTGCCTCTTCTCCGCCACGCTCTCGTTCCGCGTGCTCGAGCTGACGTGGGAGTTCATGAACAACCCCGCGCAGATCACGATCATGCCGAACCAGAAGACGGCCGAGCGCGTCGAGCAGGTGCTGTACCACGTCGGCCGCGAGGAGAAGTTCCCCCTGCTGCTGGGCCTGCTGCGCCGCGAGGGCGGTGAGCGCGTCCTGATCTTCTCCAACACGCGGGAGGAAGCGCGGCGGCTCGAGGAACGCTTGTCGCGCAACGGGTTCGAGGCGCGTGCCCTCACCGGCGATGTCGACCAGCGCAAGCGCCTGCGCATCCTGAACGACTTCAAGGAAGGTCGGCTGCCGGTGCTCGTCGCCAGCGACGTGGCGTCACGCGGTCTCCACATCGACGCCGTGAGCCACGTCTACAACTGGGATCTGCCCCAGGACCCCGAGGACTACGTCCACCGCATCGGCCGCACGGCGCGCGCGGGCGCGGAGGGCAAGGCCGTCAGTCTCGTCGACGAGTCGAGCGCGCTCGCCATCGCGGCCATCGAGAAGTTCATCGGTCACAAGATCGAGGTCGCGTGGGCGGACGACGACCTGTTCGCGAACGAGATCCAGCCCACGCCCGAGGAGCGGCGACGGTTGGCGGAGGAACGGCGGACGCGACTGGCGGCGCGGCGGGGCGCCGACCGCGGGCGCCGGCCCGGCGGCGAGCGTCGCGGCGGAGCATCGTCGACCGACCGGCGGCACGGCGACCACCCCGGCTC
>JBKPPN010000144.1:0-8181 GCA_046733575.1 Candidatus Methylomirabilota bacterium
GCGGCGCGCGGGGGTTGCTCGAGCGGTTCTAGTTGACTTGGGGGGCGCGACGCCCCCCAAAGCCCCCCGGCTCGGAGGCGGCGCGGCCAAGCCGCGCCGCCCCTCGGGTTACCGAAACACATAGCCGACTTGAAGAGCCACTGCGCCGCGTCCGGCGGTCGGCGCACGCCGTTGCGGTGCTCCTCCCTGCTGTCGTGGCGCAGTACTGTTCGCACGACTTGAGCGGTCGCCGGCCTGTAGACGATCATCGTGGCGCATTCGATGTTTCACGAGGATTGAACGGCGGCGCTGAATCGTGTCGATGCGTTATTTGGAAAGGGGAGCCTCATGAGGAGGATCGTGTCGCTCGCCGCGCTGTTCATTGCCGTGGCGGTCCCCGCCGTCGCGCAGCGGACCAACACGGAGCACGAAGTGCTGCAGGTCGAGCTGGCCTGGAACCGCGCGCTGGAACAAGGGGACGTCGCGGCGCTCGACAGGATCTGGGCCGAGGAGTTTCACGATACGAGCTTCGACGGGACGGTCACGACCAAGCAGCAAGACCTCGCGGTCGTCGCCTCGCGCGAGCTGGTCTATCGGTCGTCGAAAGTTCGAGATCTCGTCATCCGCGTCTACGGGAAGTCCGCCGTCGTCACCGGCCACTGGACCGCGGTCGGCCAGTTCCGGGGCGCAGACGTGAGCGGCGAGTTCCGTTACACGGACGTCTACGTCAAGCGCGAGGGCCGCTGGCAGGCGGTGGCGTCGCAGATCACCCGCATCGGCGGATAGCGCGAGTCCGCGCGCGTCGTCGCCACTCCTCGGCGTTCCCCGCCGCCCGACGGGGCGGCGGATCAGCTCGCGATCGGAAAGGCGTAGCCGAGCTCGGCCGCGCACAGGAGGCTGTGCGCGGTGAGCGCCGAGGTTTTCGGGTTGGTCGACGAGGCGTAGGCGAGGATCTCGAAGCGGAACGTGCCGAAGGCGCCGCTCGCCTCGATGATCCCGAGCGGTCCTGCTGCAGCGGGGTCGGACACCAGCTTGACCGTCGTGCGATCCAGCCCGCCCAGGTCGGGATGGGAGGCGAGCGCGACGGTGGCGCCGACGTTTGCATTCTGCGGATACTTCGTGGCCGCCTCGCGCGCGGTGCCCTCGAAGAACACGGTGGAGTGCTTGCCACGGTCGCCGGCGAGCAGCGGCTCGGCCGGCGTGCCACGCCACGCGATCGGCGGCTTGATGGACGTGTACGTCACCGCGGACAGCCCGGCCGTCCGCGCCGCGAGCAGGCCGTCGATGCCGGCGACCGCGCCCGACGGGATGAGCACGCGGGCGGGCGGGCGCGCCGTCTCCAGGAGCGTCGTCGCGAGCGCGGCGTCGGCGAGTGCGCCGACCGCGGCGATCACGAGATCGACGCCGCGGGCGACGACGGTGGGTCCGTACTCCCGCACGGCACTGTGGCCGGCGCACTCGAGGACGCACTGGGGCCTGGCGGCCAGCAGAGCGTCGATCGCGTCGGTGACGGCAAACCGACCTGCCGCCCGTTGCCGCGCCGACGGGACACGCCCCGGGCGTACCAGCACGCCGGTGAGCGAGCGGAAGTCGCCCCGCGTCGCGAGGATGGCAACGATCTCCTCCGTGATCGCGCCATACCCGATGACGGCGAAGCGCGCCGCGCCGACAGCGGGGACCGCGCCCAGTGTCATACCGACCTCCCCCGGGAAGACTACCGCGACACGTCGATCACGCCGGCGTTGACTTGTATACATTTTGTCGATAACCTTCGCGGCCACATGGCGGGCCGGGCTTCCGTGCGACCGCGTACGTATCTCGCCGATCGCGTGTACGAGCAATTGCGCGGCGCGATCGTGGCGCGCGAGTTCGACGCGGACGAGCCACTCACCGAGCACGAGCTCTGCGCGCGCTTCGGTGTCAGCCGCACGCCCGTGCGCGAGGCGCTCGCCAAGCTGGAGCGCGATCACCTCGTGCGCGTCGTGCCGAAGAAGGGCGCCTTCATCCGCACCCTCTCGCACGACGAGGTGCGCGATCTCTACGAGGTCCGCGAGGTCCTGGAGGCGCTCGCGGTGCGGCTGGCCGCCCCGAGCGTCGATCGCGGCGACCTGGCCGGCTTCGACCACCGGTTCCGCGCCCTCAAGGGCGCGCGCGCGACGTACGCCGACGTGCGCGTGCTGGGCGAGGAGTTCCACCGCTACCTGATCAAGTCGTCCGGCAACGCCAAGCTCGCCGAGGTGCTGGACCAGATCCGCGAGCGCATCTGGTCCGTGTGGACGATGTCCATCGTCGCGCCCCGGCGCGTGCAGGCGATCGTGCGCGAGCACCTGGCCATCATCGCGGCGCTGCGCGCCGGCGACGCGCGCCGCGCCGAGCGCCTGATGGTCCAGCACGTCCGGCGCGTGCGCAACGTCATCCTTCGACTCGTCGACTGACCGACCCCACTCGAGGAGGAAAGCCATGAGCGATCACAGCGCGTTCCGCAAGGAGCTCTCGGCCGCCGTCAACGCCCGGCACAGCCGGATGAACCCGTTCACCGAGCAGTGGGTGAAGGGCAGCCTCACGCGCTCGCAGCTCGCGGCGTGGGTGTGCCAGCACTACCAGTACGTGTCGCAGTTCCCGGCGTGGTGCGCGGCCGTCTACGCCGACTGCCCCGATCCCGATGCGCGCGACTTCCTGCTCGAGAACATCGTCGAGGAGGAGTCGGGCACCAAGCACGTCGACCTGCTCATCCGCTTCGGCGAGGCGTGCGGCGTCAGTCGCAAGGACGTGGAGAGCACCCGCCAGCTTCCCACCACGCGCGGTCTCACCGCGTGGTGCTTCGAGATGTCGCGGCGCCCGTTCTTCCAGGCCGCGGCGGGGCTGCTGGTCGGTCTCGAGTCGCAGGTGCCGGGGATCTACCAGCGCAACCTGCCGCCCCTGAAGACGCACTACGGGTTCACCGATCACGAGGTAGAATTCTTCGCCATCCACATCGAGGCCGACGAGGTGCACGGCGAGCGCGGCTACCAGATCGTGGAGCGGCACGCCGACACTCCCGCGAAGCAGGCCATCGCCATCGACGCGGTTCGTCAGGCCACCGAGATGCGGTGGCAGTACATGACCGGGCTGCACCGGGCATTCGTCCTGAAGGAGGAGCTGTGAGGCACGCGCGATGAGCGAGCACCGGGTCGCCCGTCTCGAGGAGCTCGAGGACGGGCATCCGCTGCTCGTGGAGTGCGGGGGCAAGCGCGTGGCCGTCGCGCGCGCGGGCGCGAGCATCTACGCCTGCGACGACACGTGCACGCATCAGGGCGGCCCGCTGAGCGGGGGCAAGCTCGTGGCGGGCCGCGTCGTCTGTCCCTGGCACGGGTGGACCTTCGACGCCCGCACCGGCGTCTGCTTGTTCCCGCGTCGCGGGGCGCCCATCGCCGTCTATCCCGTGCGCGTCGAGAACGGGGACGTCTACGTGGACATCGACTTATGGTGACGCTGAAGCAGGCGCAGGAATCGATCGAGCGCGGTCTGGCCAAGGCGCGCGACCTCGGCTTCCAGGTCGCGGTCGCGGTCGTGGACGACGCCGGCCATCTCGTCGCGTGTCAGCGCATGGACGGGGCGCTGTGGATCACGCCGGAGATCGCGCGCGCCAAGGCCAACGCCGCGGCCGGCTTCCGGGCCAGCACCAAGGACCTGGAGGAGCGGTGGAGCGGGGGGCGACAGCTCTTCGCCAGCAACGTGGCGGGCCTCGACGCGTACCAGTTCGTGTTCGGACGCGGCGCGGTACCGCTCGTGGCCGACGGCCGCATCGTGGGCGCCGTGGGCGTCAGCGGCGCGGTCCCGCCCGACAACGATCACGCCATCGCGGATGCCGCCGCCGGCCATCCCACCATTCCCAAGAGCCACTGAGATGCTCGGAAAGGAACCACGGATGCGCGCACTGCACTCGCTCGTCGGAGTCGTCGTGGTCGCGGCGCTGCTGGTCGTGTCGCCTGCGCTCGCCCAGAACAAGTCGGAGCTGACGATCGGCCTCTCCAGTCTTTCCACCGAGACGCTGGACCCCGTGCTTGGCGGCCAGGTCGTGAAGTTCTACCTGTCGCAGATGTTCGAGTACCTCGTGGGCGTGACCCCGGACGGCAAGCTGTCCGCGGACGGTGGCATCGCCACGAAGTGGGAGTCGTCCGCCGACAACAAGCGCTGGACGTTCGTGCTGCGCAAGGGCGTCAAGTTCCACAACGGTGACGAGCTGACGTCCGACGACGTGAAGTTCAGCATCACGCGCGCCCTCGGCAAGCGGTCCACCACGGGCTACGCCCAGGTGCTGCGCGATCTCCTGAAGGACATCGAGACGCCGGCGCCCGATCGCGTGGTGATCGTCACCAAGGAGCCGACCCTCATCGTGCCGACGTTCCTGTCTCGCGTCCTCTCCACCGAGGGGATGATCCTGCCCAGGAAGTACATCGAGGCGAAGGGCGACGACGGCTTCGCGCGCGCGCCGGTGGGGACGGGCCCCTATCGGTTCGTGGAGCAGGTGACCGGCTCGCACATCAAGCTGGAGGCGGTCGAGAACCACTGGCGCCTCGGCACACCGAAGTACAAGACGATGGTCTTCAAGCTGGTGCCCGAGGAGACCACGCGTCTGGCCATGCTGCGGCGGGGCGAGATCGATCTCCTCGAGGTGGCGCGCGAGCGCGTCGACGAGGTGAAGAAGGCCGGCTTCCCCGTGTACGTCCGCAGGGAGGACGCGCAGGCCGACTGCTGGTGGGTCCAGTCCTGGGACAACACGCCGCTCAAGGACAAGCGCGTGCGCGAGGCCCTCAACATCGCGATCGACCGGAAGGAGATCGCGCAGGGCATCTTCGCGGGCATGGCCGATCCCGGCTTCGTGCACATGGGGCTGTCGTGGTCGTTCCCGGACATCAAGTTCAAGCCCGGGAACGAGCTGCTCTATCCGTACGATCCGGACCGCGCCAAGAAGCTGCTCGCCGAGGCGGGGTACGGGAGCGGCATGCCGGCGGAGATCTACGCGTACCAGCTGCCCGGGATGGCGGAGGGCAAGGCGCTCGCCGAGGCGGTCGGCGGTTACTGGCAGAAGGTCGGCGTGCAGGCCAAGATCGTCCCCGTCGACTATCCCGCCTTCCGCAAGAAGTGGATGGACCGGACGGCGCCGGGCGCCATGGGCTGCTTCAACATCGCGAACCGCGACTGGCTCGGCACGATCTCGATCATCGACAAGTACGCCAGCTTCTCCGCGAAGTCCGCGTCCATCCACGACGCGGAGCTGGACCGGATGGTGCACGAGGTGCTGCGCCAGACGGATCAGGAGAAGGTGGGCACCCTCATGCGTCAGGTCTTCCTGCGCCTGCGCAGCGAGCATTTCGGCGTGCCGCTCGTGTACCTGCACACGCCGTACGTGACGTCGAAGAAGATCGCGAAGTGGAACCCGGGCAGCGTGATGTACGAGCTGAACCTCGACGAGATCATCGCGGGGAAGTAAGGGCGGGCATCACCGCGCCGCATGACGCGCTTCATCCTCACGCGGCTCGCGCAGTCGCTCGTGGTGCTGGCGCTGCTGTCCGTCGTGGTGTTCCTGCTCGCGCGGACGACGGGCGATCCGCTCATGCTGATCCTGCCCATGTCGGCCACCGACGAGGACATCGCGAATGCCCGCGCGTATCTCGGGCTCGACCGGCCGCTTCTGGAGCAGTACGTCGGCTTCGTCGGCAAGGCGGTGCGCGGTGACTTCGGGACGTCGCTCCGCGCCCGGCGCCCCGTCTGGGACCTCATCGAGCAGCGGCTGCCGAACTCGCTCAAGCTTGCCGCCTTCTCGATGTGCGTGACGATGCTGCTGGCGCTTCCTCTCGGGGTGCTCGCCGCCGTGCACAAGGACACCTGGGTGGATCGCGCCGCCCAGATCGTGGCCGTGCTCGGGCAGTCGCTGCCGACGTTCTGGGTCGGCATCGTGCTGATCGAGTTCGTGGCCGGCCGCCTGCAGTGGCTGCCCGCGGGCGGCACGGGCGGATTCACCCACTACATCCTGCCCGGCCTGACCCTGGGATGGTTCGTGGTGGCCGGCATGATGCGCCTGATCCGCTCCGGCATGCTGGAGGTGCTCGACTCGGAGTACGTGAAGATGGCGCGCGTCAAGGGCGTGCCCGAGCGTCGCGTCGTGTGGCAGCACGCGCTCAAGAACGCGGTCATCCCCGTCGTGACGTTCGCGGGCGTGTACTTCGCGATCCTCGTCACGACGGCCATCGTGGTGGAGTCGGTGTTCGCGTGGCCCGGCGTGGGACGGCTCGCCTACGAGGCCATCACCTCCCGGGATTTCCCGGTGATCCAGGCCGTGGTGCTGCTCACCGCCGTCGTCGTCGCGGTCGCCAACCTCTGCGTCGACTGCCTCTACGCGTTCATCGACCCGCGCATCCGGTTCGCCCGCTGACATGGCGGTCGTGGCGCTGCCCGAGCCTCGCGTGACGGTTCCTCCCCGCCGGCGCGCGCGTCGCGCGCCGCTCGTGCCTGCGGTCATCGTGGTGGCCGTCGTCCTCATGGCCGTGTTCGCGGGCGTGCTCAGCCCGGCCGATCCCTACGAGCAGTCGCTGCGCGCCAGGCTGAAGCCGCCGGTGTGGGACGACCGCGGGAGCTGGAGCCACCCGCTCGGCACCGACCGGCTCGGCCGCGATCTCCTCGCGCGCATCCTGTACGGCGCGCGCATCTCGCTCGCGGCCGGCCTCGTCACCGTGCTCCTCTCCGGGGCGCTGGGCGCGGCGGTGGGACTGCTCGCCGGCTACCATCGTGGGCGCGTCGACACCGTGTTGATGCGCGCGACCGACGCCACGCTCTCGTTTCCCGTGATCCTGCTCGCGCTCATCCTGGCCGTCACCGTCGGTCCGAGCTTCATCAACGTCGTGATCGCCATCGCGGTGATCCTGTGGGCGCGCTTCGCACGCGTCATCCGCGGCGAGGTGCTGTCGCTCATGGAGCGCGACTTCATCGCGCAGGCGCGCATCGCGGGGTGCTCGGCCGGGCGCATCATCATGCGGCACCTCTTGCCCAACACGCTGAACACGCTGGTGGTCCTGCTCACCCTCCAGATCGGCTACGTGATCATCCTCGAAGCGTCGCTCTCGTTCCTCGGCGCCGGCATCCCGCCGCCCACGCCGGCGTGGGGATCGATGATCGCGGAGGGCCGCGACTTCATCACCACCGCGTGGTGGGTCTCCTTCTTCCCTGGACTGGCCATCCTGCTCGTCGGTCTCGCCTTCAACCTGCTCGGGGACTGGCTGCGCGATGTTCTCGATCCCAAGCTCAGGCAGGTGTGACGCCGATGCCGCCGGTCCTCGACGTTCGCGACCTGCGCACGCACCTGTACACGCGCTGGGGCACCGTGCGCGCCGTCGACGGCGTGTCGTTCACGGTGGATGCGGGCGAGACGCTGGGACTGGTCGGCGAGTCCGGCTCGGGGAAGTCGATGACCTGTCTGTCGATCATGCGGCTCGCGCCGAAGCCCGCCGCGCGCACCGTCGCCGGCGAGGTGCTGCTCGACGGCGAAGATCTCCTGAGGAAGAGCGAGAGCGAGATGAGCGACATCCGGGGCGCGCGGATGTCGATGATCCTGCAGGACCCCATGAGCTCGCTCAATCCGGTCTTCTCGATCGGCATGCAGGTGCGCGAGCCCCTCGTGCAGCACCTGCGCCTGCGGGGTGCGGCGTTGATGGAGCGCGCGCTCGGGTTGCTGACCGCCGTCGGCATTCCGTCGCCCGCCACGCGCCTGCGCGCGTACCCGCATCAGCTCTCGGGCGGCATGCGGCAGCGCGTGGTCGGCGCCATGGCCATCAGCACGCCGCCGCGCCTCCTCATCGCCGACGAGCCGACGACGGCGCTCGACCTCACCATCCAGGCGCAGTACCTGAAGCTCCTGAAGGACCTGCAGCGGCGGCACGGTCTGGCCATGATCTTCGTCACGCACAACCTCGGCATCGTGGCGCGGATGTGCGATCGCGTGGCCGTGATGTACGCCGGTCGCATCGTCGAGAGCGGAGCGGTCCGGCAGATCTTCAACGCGCCCGCGCATCCCTACACGCGGGCCCTCCTCGCGTCGGTGCCTCGCGTCGGAGCGGCCCGGGCGCGACTGCAGGCGATCGACGGCCAGCCGCCCGACGGCGCCGCACTGCCCCCGGGCTGCTCGTTCCAGCCGCGCTGTCCCGACGCGGTGGAGCGATGCGCCGC
>JBKPPN010000145.1:0-14806 GCA_046733575.1 Candidatus Methylomirabilota bacterium
CGCGCGTGGCGTCGCCGCCGTCCTGACGGACCCGCGCGCGGGCGCCGCAGCACGGACGGCGCGCACGGCGGAAGCTCGGGCGATCTGGAGGACGGTCAGCGCGACACCGGCGGCGGCCACGACGACGAACGCGGCGCGCCAGCCCACGCGTGCGGTGGCGACGCTGGCCACGATCGGTCCGAGCAGCGCCCCGGTTCCGTACGCCACGCTGAGCAAGCCCGCGGCGAGGCCGCGACGGGCCGGCAGCAGCTCGGACACGAGCGTGTACAGCCCGACGCTCGCGAGGCCGTAGCCGACACCCGCGAGCGCGAAGAGGCCGAGCGCCACGACGTAGACGTCGGTCACGACGAGGAGTGAGGGCGCGCACAGGAGCGCCATGCCAAGGAACAGGACGGCGAACGGCCCGAAGCGATCGGCGAACGGTCCCCCGCCGATGCTGGCCAGCGAGGCGGCCACGAACACCGCGGAGAACAGCGACCCGGCCTGGACCGCGGAGAGTCCGAGCGACGCGCGGACCTCGGGCAGCACGATCCCGAGCGTGACAATGGTCATCGCGGGCAGCGCATTCGCGGGAACGACGGTGAGCACGGCGGTCCAGATCCGGCGCGACGTCACGGCGTTGTCCCGACAGCCTAACCCCGCGCCGTGGACGGCAGGGTCGGTTACGCTAGATATATGTGTCGGTAACCCGAGGGGCGGCGCGGCCTGGCCGCGCCGTCTCCGAGCCGGGGGGCTCGAGGGGCGTCGGGCCCCCCATTTCGGCCAGACGGAGGAGGATTGCAGAATGTCGGATCGCAAGTACCGGCAGCAGGGTTACCGGAGCCGGAGCAACGAGCCGCGCGAGTCGCGGCCGCCCCGTCCGCCCGTCCCCGACGCGCCCCGTGGCGGCGCCATGCTGGCCAAGCGCACGGTCTCGCGATGCGCCGGATGCGGCGCGGTGCTGCCCGTCGCGACGTCGTCTCTCGAGCAGTGTCCGCACTGCCGCGCCGCCATCCACGCCTGTGTCCAGTGCACGCACTTCGATACCGCCCGTCGCTTCGAGTGTGCCGAGCCGATCTCCGAGCGGCTCCCCGACAAGACCGGCCGCAACGCGTGCGCGTCCTTCTCGCTGCGCGTGACCGTCGAGCGGGACGCCTCCCCCGACTCGACGCGCCCGTCGGACATCCGCCGGAACTTCGACAACCTCTTCAAGTTCTGAACAGCGGGCCGACCGACCGCCGTCCGCCGCGCCCGCGACGGGGGGCCGTCGCCCCGGCTCCCGCGTCGGGCGCCGGATGCGTCGCGATCCAGTGGCGTGCGATGTCGAGCCGCCGCGTGATCCACACGCCCTCCTGCTTCGCCACGTAATCGAGGAGGCGCTCGAGACCGGCGGCGCGTGCGGGATGACCGATGAGCCGCATGTGGAGCCCGATCGACATCATCTTCGGCTGTCGCGCGCCCTCGCGGTACAGCATGTCGAAGGCGTCCCTGATGAAGGAGAACCACTGGTCCGCCGTGCCCGTCCATCCCGTGTACTTGCCGTCGTTGTTGGTCAGCGAGTACGGGACGACGAGGTGCGACCGGCCCTTCACCGTCGTCCAGTACGGCAGCTCGTCGTTGTAGGCGTCGGAGTCATAGAGGAAGCCGCCCTCCTCGACGACGAGCTCGCGCGTGTTCACGCTCGGTCCGTAACGGCAGTACCAGCCGAGCGGCCGCTCCCCGAGCGTCTTCTCGAACGACGCCACCGCGCGCTTGATGTGCTGGCGCTCCGTCGCCCGGGAGAGCTGGAAGTGCTTGATCCAGCGCCAGCCGTGGCTGCAGACGTCGCTGCCGGCCTCGCGGATGGCCGCCGCCGCGGGCGGATGCCGCTCGAGGGCCAGGGCACAGCCGAAGATCGTCACGGGAAGCGTCCGCTCGCGGAACAGACGCATCAGTCGCCAGAAGCCGACGCGGCTGCCGTACTCGAACATCGACTCCGCGGCGAGGTCGCGACCCTTGACGCCCTGGTTCAGCCCATGCGCCTCCGTGAGCCCGTTCTCGGAGTAGCCCTCGCCGTCCTGCACCGACGGCTCGGAGCCTTCCTCGTAGTTGATGACGAAGTTCACCGCGAGCCGCGCTCCGTTCGGCCACCGCGGATCCGGCGGGTTCGCTCCGTACCCGATGAGGTCACGATCGTACGCGCTCGCCATGGGTCTCTCCTCCCTGCGGCTCGAATCCTGTGACGCGCTGCTACTCTACTCGGCCAGGGAGGATCGAATGGACATTCGCGACCTGTTCCTGGAGCAGCACGCGTGGGTGCATTCCGCCCAGGTGGGCGGCAACAAGGCGTCCGCCGCCGAGCGAACGTTTGGCGGTCTCAGCGACGAGCAGATGCGGCTGCGGCCGCGCGATGATCTGAACTCGCTGGCGTGGTTGCTCTGGCACATCGCGCGCGGGGAGGACGTGTTCGTCAACATCGTGGTGGCCGGCCGCGAGCAGGTCTTCGAGGACGGCTGGGCCAAGCGCCTCGGCGTGAGCCGTCGCGACTTCGGCATCGGAATGACGAGCGCCGAGGTCACGGAGCTGTCGCGCGCGATCGACATCGGCGCCGCGCGGGAGTATCGCGACGCGGTGGGACGCCGCACGCGCGAGATCATCGGCGCCTTCGCCCCGCAGGACTGGGAGGCCGCGACCACGACCGAGGGCAACGAGCGCGCCGCCGCCGCGGGCGCGTTCGGCACGCGTGCCGACATGCTCGTGAAGGCGTTCTCGGGTCGTCCGCTCACCGCGTTCCTGAGCGGGATCACGCTGTTTCACGCCTCGGGTCACATGGGCGAGGCCAACACCGTCCGCACCGCGGGCGGCTTCGGCCTGGGGATCTGACCGGGCGCGAAGCCGCCGGCTATCCCTCGACGACGAGGGCGGGGCGCTCGCTGTCGGCGGGCGTCTCCATCCCGCGCGGCCGGCGTCCCAGGAACAGCACGAACGGGATGACGGCCGCGAAGATCCACACGAGCAGCCAGAAGTTGTCGATGAACGAGAGCGACAGCGCCTGGCGCTGCACGACCTCGTACATCTGCGCCCAGGCCTGACGCTCTGCGGTCACGGCGTCGGCGCCACGTGCCGCGAACGTCGACGTCAGCGTGTGATACCGCTCCCACACGTCGGGATCGTAGAGGCTCATGTGCGCGCTCAGGTGCGCCTGGTGGGTCTGCGTGCCCCGCTGCAGCATCGTCGAGACGGCGGCGATCCCGATGCTGCCCCCGATGGTCCGGATGAAGTTGAAGAGCCCGGAGGCGTGGCCCATCTCGCGCATGGGCACGGCGCTCAGCGCCACCGTGGACAGCGGGACGAACGTGAAGCCGATGCCGAGCCCCTGGATGAAGCGCGGCAGCATGATCTGCCAGTAGCTCGCCTGGAGCGTCAGTGTGGCCATCAGGTACATCGCGTAGGCGTTGAGCGCGCAGCCGGAGACGATGATGACGCGGGGATCCATGCGGCTCAGGAGCGCGCCGGCAAGCGGCATCGTGACCAGCGTGGCCATCCCGCCCGGGGCGAGCACCCAGCCGGCCAGCATCGCGGTGTAGCCCATGAGGATCTGCGTGAACAGCGGGGAGAGCACCATGATCGCGTAGAACGCGATGCTGATGACGAACATCGCCGCCGTCCCCACCGCGAAGGTCGGATGACGCAGCACGCGCAGATCGATGACCGGGTCGTCCACGGAGAGCTCCCGGATGACCAGCGCCACGAGGGCCGCGACGGCGACGAGGGTGAGCGCCACGATCACCGATGACGCGAACCAGTCCTCACGCTGCCCACGATCGAGAACGAACTGGAGCGCGGCCACGCCCACCACGAGGAGCGCCAGCCCGCTGAGGTCGATGCGTCGCACGGCGGGGCGCGCCGCGCTCGAGTCGGGCACGAAGAGCCACGCCATGACGACGGCCGCGATGCCGACGGGCACGTTGATGTAGAAGACCCAGCGCCAGCTCCAGTTGTCGGTGATCCAGCCACCGAGCGTGGGCCCGATGATCGGCGCGAACATGCTGCCGATGCCCCAGATGGCCATGGCCATGCCGCGGTTGTGCGGGAACGTCTCCATCATGGTCGCCTGCGAGAGCGGCACGAGCGGTCCTCCCGCCAGTCCCTGCACGAAGCGCGCGAGCACGATCACGGCGAGACTGGGCGCGGCACCCGCCGCGGCCGACGTCAGCGTGAACGTCACGGTGGCCACGATGAACAGCCGCTTGCGCCCGATCAGATCGGTCAGCCAGCCCGTGATGGGCAGGCTGATGGCGTTGGCGACGAGGAAGGACGTCAGGACCCAGGTGATCTCGTCGACGCCGGCCGACAGCGAGCCGCGCATGTGATCGAGGGCGACGTTCGCGATGGTGACGTCGAGGATGACCACGAAGGTGGCCATCATGGTCGAGACCGAGATGATCGCGCGGTGGAGGCGCGGGCTCATGGCCTCCAGTCCCCGCGCGCGGCGCGGGGCAGCCCGAGGTGATCGCGGAGCGTCGCTCCCGTGTACTCGCGGCGGAACAGGCCGCGACGCTGGAGCTCCGGCACCACCAGGCGCACGAAGTCCTCGTACGCCCCGGGCACGTGCGTGGCGGCGAGCACGAAGCCGTCGCACGCCTCGGTGCTGAACCACTCCTCCAGCCCGTCCGCCACCGTCTTGGGTGTCCCCACGAAGCGCGGCATCTCGCGCAGCGTCCCGCGCCCGCTGAACTCCACGAAGTCGCGCGGGGTGGGATTCTTCTTGCCCGACGCGGCCACCACGCGATCACGCAGCGCGAGCAGCCCACCCAGCGAGGCCATCTCGGCATCCGAGAACGACTCGTCGAGGCCCTTGGCGGCGAAGTCGAAGTTCAGCACCTCGGAGAGCAGCACGAGGGAATCGATCGGGCGCGCGAGGCCGGCGATGTACGCCGCCTTCTCCTCCGCCTGGGCCGTCGTCTCGGCCACGACGCAGTAGATCGCGGGTGCGATGGTGACGCGATGAGGATCGCGCCCCGCCCGGGTGATCTCGTCCTTGATCTCTCGATACGCCCGACGCCCGTTCTCGAGATTCGGGAAGATCACGAACAGCAGCTCGCCCCAGCGCGCGGCGAACCGCCGTCCGCGCCCGCTCTGCCCGGCCTGGATGACGACGGGCCGGCCCTGCGGCGTGCGCGGAACGGTGAACGGTCCGCGCGTGCGGAACGACGCTCCGCGATGATCGAGGCGGTGGACCCGGGCGGGCTCGGCGAAGACGCCGCGGGCCTTGTCGAGGACGATGGCGTCGTCCTCCCAGGTGTCCCAGTGCCCGAGGACGGCTTCCATGAACTCGTCGGCCACGTCGTAGCGGACGTCGTGATCGGGATGGCTCTCCCGCCCGAAGTTGGCCGCCTCGGAGTCGTTGAGCGACGTGACGACGTTCCACGCCGCGCGCCCGCCGATCATGTGATCGAGCGTGGCGAACACGCGCGCGACGTGAAACGGCTCGTAGTACGTCGTGGAGTACGTGCCGCCCACGCCCAGGTGCCTGGTGGCCAGGCCCATCGCGGTCATGAGGGGGATCAGGTCCATCTTCACCACGCGGACACCGTGACGCACGGCCTCGGCGTGGTCGTCGCCGTAGCGATCGGGCAGCGCGAGCCGATCGTCGAAGAACGCGAGGTCGAAGCATCCTGCCTCGAGCACGCGGGCGATGCGCTGGTAGTACTCCGCGGTCAGGAAGTCGGGGGCGGCCTCGGCGTGGCGCCACGACGCCGCGTAGTTCGAGCAGTTCTGGGCCTGCAGGAACGCCACCATCGTGATCTGCCGCCGTCCCGCGCTGTCGATGGCCATGCGACGATGATACGGCGTTCCCGCCGCGCCTCCTGCTCCGCGGTCACATCGACGTCAGGGCTTGGTCTGGCTGCACAGGTCGAGCGCGGTGAGCGCGTAGAGCTTGGTGCCGGTCACCATGGTGTCGATCTTCATGCCGAAGTTGCCGCCGCCCACGCTGATGCCGGGACCGTACGTGACGGCCGGAATGCGCATCTCGTTGAAGCAGTTGATGTCGCGCCACATGCTGGAGAACGGCGGGGAGGCCGGCTTCGGCATCCCGCCCATGACGGCCTGGTGCGCGCGCGTGACGGCGCCCACGAGTGGCTCGCCCTTCTTCGCATCGATCTCGAAGGCGGGCCGGTACGTGTAGAGCTCGACCTCGCCTTTGAGTCCGCAGCCGGCCACGAGGCGCTCGAGCTCGTCGCGGATCTGCAGCACGTCCTGCACGGGCGTGATGCGCACGTCGACGTAGATGGCGCACTGCTGCACGGTCTTGGTGATCTTGTACGGCACGCCGCCGCGGATGGCGCCCACGTTGACGCGCGGGACGATGACGCCGCCCGGTCCCTCGTAGCGGTTCTTCGTCTCGTACTCGTAGGCCCACGCGTCCAGCCTCTGCAGCAGCGGCGCCATGCGCACGATCGCGTTGGGGTTCTGCTCGATGGGGGTCGGCCGCGTGATGTACGGCGTGTAGATGGGCAGGTCGCTGCCGAACACCGTCACCTTGAAGAACGCCTTGCCCGCCTCGACGCCGACGATCCCGAAGTCGGTGCCCTCGGCCACGAGCGCGAAGTCCGCGACACCGCCCCGCGTGATCGCGTAGCGCGTGCCCGGCTCCTTGGCGAGATACGCGGGCGGCTGGAACTCGTCCACGGGCTCGACGCCGATCTCGCCGACCACCGCCATGAGCAGGAGATCGCCCTTCACGCTCACGCCGCTGTCCTTGATGGCCTTGGCCGCGAGCAGCCACGTGGCCATCGGCCCCTTGTCGTTGCACACGCCGTTGCCCACCAGCATGTCGCCCTCGCGCCACGCCGTGTGGAACACGGGCTCCGCCGCGCGACGGGTCGTCCACCACTCGTCCTTGTGGATCGTGGTGTCCATGTGGCTGTTGAAGACGAGACTGCGTCCGCCGCCCGTGCCGGGGAGCCGGCCGATCACGTTGGGACGGTCCGGCACGAGCGCCTCCTTGCGCGCCTCGAAGCCCTGGCGCCGCAGCCACTCGTAGACGTAGTCCGCGACGGGACCTTCCTCCCCCGTCGGGCTGTCGATGTTGCCGAGGTCGAGGGCGACCTTGACCAGCTCGTCGACGTCGATGCGGTCGAACACGGTCTGCGCCTGCGCGTCGAGCTTCACGGGACACTCCTTGTCGTCACGGCGTTGGGGTGCGTGCCGCCTTCATGCCACGGCGGCGGAGCGGATTCAAGCGAAATGATTCGGCGTCGAACTATTCGCTGGCGTACATTCTCGGACGTGAAGCCCGTCCACACCCCGACGTCGCGCGTCGCGCACGAGTCGATCGACACCGTGGTCGGCCAGTGGCGACGCCAGCGTCCCGACCTGAACCTGGGGCCGCTCGCGCTGTTCGCGGCGCTCGCGCAGGTGCACGGCCTCACCGCGCCGCACATCGAGGGGCTGCTGGGCCGCCACGGCGTCGCGCGCGGCATGTTCGACGTGCTCACCACGCTGCGCCGCACCGGGCCGCCCTACGCGCTGGCGCCCAAGCACCTCGCGCGCTCGCTGCTCCTGAGCGGCGCGGGGATGACCGGTCGTCTCGACCGGCTCCAGGCGCTCAAGCTGATCACGCGGTTGCCCGACCCGCGCGACCGCCGGAGCCTGAAGATCCAGCTCACGGCGTCGGGACTGCGTCTCGTCGACACGATCCTGCCCGACCTGGTCGACATCGAGCGCCGCCTCGCGGCGGGGCTGACCGCACGGCAGATGGCGCAGCTCACCGCGCTCCTCGCCGACCTCGCCCGCGGGGTCGGCGCGACCAAGCCTCGGCCGCGCGCGCGGTCGGCGCGATAGAACCCGGGAAGCTTCGCCGGGCCGTCTACCGCGGCTTGCGGCCCGTCCCGCGTCGACGGGCTGCGCCACGGCGCTCGTAGAATGGCTCGGGCTTGCCCGGCGCTCGTGCACGCCTTGCGTCCCGGCGCGTGGCCTCCCGCCCGGCGGAGACGCCGTCCCCGCGCCGCGACGGCGTGGCCAGCTTCACGCGGACGGATCGCTGACGGATCTGCACGTCCTTCATCCGCTCGAGAATCCGGTCGCGATATTCGGCCGGGACCTCGAGGAACGTGAAGCGATCGTAGATGTCGATGGCGCCGATGGCCTTGCCCGGCACGTCGGCCTCGTTCGCGATCGCGCCGACGATGTCGGCGGGGCCGATCCCGTTGACGCGTCCTGCGTCGATGAAGAGACGCACCATGCCGTCCTCGCCCACCGGCATGGGCTCGCGCTCGGGCGCGGGCTCGACCACGGCGAGCGGCTGGTCACCGCGCGCGAGCTTCGCCGCCGCCGCGGCGACCTCCGCCATCTCGAAGCCGCCCTCCTCGGCGACCGACTCGACGAGGGCCAGGTAGGGCTCGAGATCGTCACCGGTGAGCGCCTCGCGGAGCCGCGCCTTGAACACGGCCGTCCTGCGCGCCACCACGTCGGCCTCGGTCGGCATCTTCATCGGCTTGACCTTCTGGCCGGTGAAGCGCTCGATCACGCCGAGCATGCGCGTCTCGCGAGGTGTGATGAAGAGGACCGCGCTGCCGGTCCGGCCCGCGCGCGCCGTGCGGCCGATGCGGTGCACGTACGACTCGGGATCGTGCGGCACGTCGTAGTTGATCACGTGGCTGATGCGCTCGACGTCCAGGCCACGCGCCGCCACGTCGGTCGCCACCACGATCTCGACCTCGCCGTCGCGGAGTCGCCGGATGACGCTCTCCCGCTGCGCCTGGCTCATGTCGCCGTGCATCGCCTCGGCCGGGTACCCGCGCGCCTGCAGGCGCTCCGCCACGTCGGCCGCGCCGAGCTTCGTGCCGACGAAGATCAGCGCCGCCTCCGGCGCCTCGACTTCGAGAATCCGCGTGAGCGCCTCCAGCTTGAGGCGCTCCGCCACGTGGAGGTAGCGCTGCTCCACGGTGGGCACCGTGACCGTCTTCTGCTCGATCTGCACCGACTCGGGGTGGATCAGGTGCCGGTCGGCGATGCGCCGGATCTCCCGCGGCATGGTGGCCGAGAAGAGCGCGGTCTGATGAGGCCCGGGAATCTGGGCCAGGATGGACTCGACATCGTCGATGAATCCCATCCGCAGCATCTCGTCGGCCTCGTCGAGCACCACGGTCTGGAGGTCCGTGAAATCCAGGCTGCCGCGACGGAGATGGTCGAGCATTCGGCCCGGCGTTCCGACCACCACGTGGACGCCCGCGTGGAGTCGCCGCAGCTGCTGGTGCATCGCCTGACCGCCGTACACGGGCAGCACGCGCAGCCCGGGCAGGTACTTCGCGTACGCGTGCATCGCCTCGGCGACCTGGATGGCCAGCTCACGCGTCGGCGTCAAGACGAGCGCCTGGAGCCGCGGGCGCGCGACGTCGACGCGCTCCAGGACCGGAATGGCAAACGCCGCCGTCTTCCCGGTTCCCGTCTGGGCCTGACCGACGAGATCGCGACCCGCCAGCAGCGCGGGGATGGTGCGCGCCTGGATCGACGTGGGCACCTCGTAGCCCACGTCGGCGAGGGCACGCAGGATCGGCGGGCTGATGCCGAGCTCGGCGAACGCGTGGGGTCCGGTCACCTCTTCAGCGTACGCCGCCCGTCAGCATGGCGCGCCGGCGCGTGCGCGCGGTTCAGCCCGTCGCCGACGAGCCTCTGGCGCTAGAGCGCCGCCGCCATCAACCCCGCCGTGTCGTAGAACTCCTCGAACTCCACGATCTTGCCGTCCCTGAACGTGACGAAGTCGGCCTTGCGCGTCTCGATGGTGCGGCCCGTCTTCCTGTTCGTCCAGGCGGTCGAGCCGCGCATGGCGATGCGGTCACCGTCGACGATGAAGTCGTCCGTCGTGTAGTGGATCATCTGCCAGTCGCCGAGCAGACCCTTGAAGTACCGCTCCACCTCGGCCTTCGAGCGTACTTCCTGCGTGAAGAGCGCCCCGGCCCGACCCTCGGCGAGCGAGCGCAGGCGCACGTTGTCGGCGAAGAGCTCCATCCAGCTGTCGACGCTCTTGCCCTTCGTCTCGTGCCACGCGCGGTACGCATCACGGAGCTTGGCCAGATTCTTGGGATCGGACGTCGCCATAGGTATCACCTCACGCCTGCTCGTCCTTCGCAGTTCCGACCGGGTGCGGCGATGCTACCACGCCACGACGGCGGCGCCGCGACACCGGGCCGACGCGGCCCTACTGCGCGGTCCAGCCGCCGTCGATGACGAGCTCGCTGCCGGTCACCCACGCCGATTCGTCGGACGCGAGATAGAGCACGCCGTTGGCGACGTCGGAGGGCTGGCCGTAGCGTCCGAGCGGGATCCGCGACACCGTCAGCGCGTAGGCGGCGGGATCGCTGCGCCGGGCCTCCGTCATCGGCGTCTCGACGGGACCGGGATGCACGGAGTTGGCGCGGATGCCGTCCGCGGCGTACTGGATCGCCGTCGCCTTCGTGAGCAGCCGCACCGCGCCCTTCGACGCCTGGTACTGCGCGCTGCTGTTGTCGACGCCCACCAGTCCGAGCTGCGACGAGATGTTGACGATCGATCCACCGCCGGCCCGGCGCATGGCGGGGATCGCGGTCTTCGTGCCGAGGAAGACGCCCTTGGCGTTGATGTCCATCACGCGCGTCCACTCCTCGACCGTCGTCTCGTGGATGCGCCCGTGGCTGCCCACGCCCGCGTTGTTGACGAGCACGTGCAGCGCGCCGTAGCGACGCTCGGCCGTGGCCACGGCGGCCTGCCAGTCGGCCTCGCTCGTGACGTCGAGCCGCACCGCCGTCGCAGCGCCGCCCTTGCCCTCGATGTCGGCGGCCACCTGGCGTGCCGCCGACTCGAGCACGTCGCCGATCACGACGCGCGCGCCCTCGCGGGCAAACAGCCGCGCTTCCTCCGCGCCCATGCCGCGGGCGCCTCCACTGATCAACGCAACTTTTCCTGCCAGTCTCATGTTGGCTCTCCACGTACGCCGTGTCTCGATGTCGGGATCGGCCGGGCACGGGCCGCGGCTGTCACTGGATGACCTGGTCGGCCCGCAACAGCACTGACGGCGGGATCGTGAGGCCGAGCGCCCTCGCCGCCTTCAGATTGACCACCAGCTCGAAGGTCGACGCCTGCTCCACGGGAAGCTCGCCGGGGCTCGCGCCCCGGAGGATACGGTCGACGTGCGAGGCGGCACGCCGGAACATGGCGGGCAGGTTCGTGCCATAGCTCATGAGACCTCCGCCATCCGCGAATTCACGCCACGCCGAGATGACGGGCACGCCGGCCTTCGCGGCGAACTGCGCGATCCTCGTCTGATGGGCGAACAGCGGCGGCGTCCCCAGCAACGCCAGCGCCTCGTGATGTTCACGCCGCGCCGCCTCGAACGCGGCGTTCAGCCGCTCCGCCGTGGTCACCTCGAGGACCTGGACCTGACATCCGAGCAGTCGGGCGGCCTGTTCCGCGGCCGCGATCCGTTCACGGGCGGTCGGATCCTCCATCATCACGAGCAGACCCACGCGGGTCACGGCGGGCAGTGTCGCCTTGAGCATCTCGAGGCGCTTGCCGTCGAGATCGGTGTTCAGCGACGTGAGACCGGTCATGGAGCCGCCGGGGCGGGCGAGTGAGTTGACGTACCCGGCCCGGACGGGATCGTCGGCGATGACGAACACGGTGGGGAGGCGTGCCGTGACCGGGCGCGCCTCGTGGATCGCCGTCGCGCTCAGGACGATGACGGCAGGGTTGCGCCTGACCAGGTCCGCGGCCACGCTCGCCGTGGTCTTGCTCGATTCCGCCACACGGTACTCGAGGATGAGGTTGCGGCCCTCGATCCAGCCCACTTCGCCGAGGCCCTGCCGGAATGCCTCGAACAGCCGGTCATGCCCGCCCTCCCTGCGTGTCACGGTGAGGAAGCCGACGCGGTGGGGCGCTTGCGCCTGCTGTGCCGTGGCCACGAACGGGACGGCCAGCGCGCCGATGCCGACAGTACCGAGGAACTGACGACGATCGATCACAGCGCTCGCCTCCATGGCCGGGTCACGCGCCCGTCCTCCACGCGCTCCGTCGAATTGACTCCCCCGCCCGCGTCGGGGTAGAACGGGCGATCGCTCGTCAATGGACACGCTGCAGATCGTCGTCAGCGGACTGACCCTCGGCGCCATCTACGGACTGATCGCGCTCGGCGTCGTCATCATCGTCAAGGCGTCGGATCTCGTCAACTTCGCCCACGGCGAGATCGTGATGATCGGCGCGATCACCGCGCACACCGTGCGGATGGTTCTCGGGCTGCACTGGACCATCGCCTTCGTCGTGGCCGTCGTGGTCGCCGTGCTCGTCGGGATGCTGCTCGAGCGCGCGGCGTACCGACCGCTTCGCAACAGCCCCACCATCAACGTGGTGCTGGCGTCGGTGGCGCTGTCGCTGCTCCTGCAGAACCTGGCGCTGGTGTTCTGGTCGGAGGACACGCGCGGGTATCCCGCCATGCTGAGCGAGACGCCCGTCCTGATGGGGGGATTCCGGTTCGTGCCGCAGGACTGGGCGACCATCGCGGCCGCCATCGGGTGCATGCTCGCCTTCCAGCTGTTCTTCACCCGGACGCGGAGCGGTCTCGCCATGCGCGCGGTGATGCTCGACCGTCACACCGCGAGCCTCATGGGCATCAACGTCTACCGGACCATCGGCAACACCTTCGGCGCCAGCGCCGCCCTCGGCGCCGCGGCGGGCGTGCTGGTGGCGCCGCTCATCCAGATCCAGTTCAGCATGGGCTTCATCCTCGTGAAGGCGTTCGCGGCGGCGTGCCTGGGCGGGATCTTCAGCATCCCGGGAGCGATCGTGGGTGGTCTCGTGATCGGCGTCATCGAGGGGCTGGTGGCCGCCTACGTGTCCGCCGCGTATCGCGACGCGATCGTCTACGCCATCCTCATCGCCGCGCTCCTGTTCCGTCCGGAGGGCCTGCTTGGCCGACGCTGAGCGAACGGGTCTGCGTGCCCCCGTCGTGGCCGCCGGGCTCGTGGTCGTCGTGCTCCTCGTGCTCCCGCTCGTCGTGCACGACGCCTACGTCATGCGCGTGATCAATGTCATCGGGATCAACTGCCTGCTCGCCCTCGGCCTGAACCTGGTCATCGGCGTGGCGGGACAGCTCGATGCGGGCCAGGCCGGGTTCTTCGCCGTCGGCGCTTACGTGGCGGGCATCCTCGGCGTCCGCTTCGGCGTCCCGTTCTGGATCAACGTGGTGCTGGCCGCCGCGGCGGCGGGATCGCTCGCCGTCGCCATCGGTCCCGTGCTGCGTCTGCGCGGCGTGTTCCTCGCCGTGGCGACCCTGGCCTTCGGCGAGATCGTGCGCATCGTGATCAACAACTGGGTGCCCGTCACCAACGGGCCCAACGGCATTCCCAACATCCCGCCGCCGGCCCTGCTCGGGTTCCGCTTCGACACCGACCAGCGCTACTTCTACCTGATCGCGGCGTGCGTCCTCGTCTGCTACGTCGTCATCGCGCGGATGGCGGACTCGCGCATCGGCCGCGCCATGAAGGCCGTCCGCGACAACCAGGACGCGGCGGAGGCGATGGGCGTGCACGCCATCCGCTACAAGATGACCGCCTTCGGCGTGGCGGGCGCGTTCGCGGGCGTGGCCGGCGCGCTGCTCGCCCACCTGCAGACCTACATCTCGCCGGAGAACTTCACCTTCCTCACGTCGATCGACATCATCTTCATGGTCGTGCTGGGCGGCCTCGGCAGCGTGCCGGGCTCCATCGTCGGCGCCATCGTCGTGACGGTGGGCCCGGAGTTCCTGCGCTTCCTGAAGGTCTATCGCCTCATCGTGTACTCCCTCGTCATCCTGGCCGTGCTGATCTACAGCCCGCGCGGGCTCTACGGCGGCCGGGAGTGGCTGCGCGACCGCTGGCTCGTGCCCGTCCCGCGCCGGGCCACCTGATGGCGCTCCTCGAGATCCGCGGGCTGACCATGACGTTCGGCGGGCTCACCGCCCTGTCCCGCGTCGACCTCGACGTCGAGGCGGGCGAGATCCGGGGCCTCATCGGACCGAACGGCTCGGGCAAGACGACCATGATCAACGTCATCGCGGGAACGTACCGTCCCACCGCCGGACGCATCGTGCTCGACGGTCAGCAGATCGGCGGATTGCCGCGGTGGGCGATCACCCCGCTCGGGGTGGCGCGGACGTTCCAGAACATCCAGCTCTTCGGGGCCATGACCGCGCTCGACAACGCCCGCGTGGGCCTGCACTGTCGCAGCCGCGCCGAGCTCGTCGGCGCGCTGTTCCGGCCGCGCAGCGTGCGCGACGAGGAGCGACGCATCACGGATGCCGCGCGCGAGGCGCTCGAGCTCGTGGGCCTGTCCGACCGTCAGCACGAGCTGGCCGGCGGCCTGCCCTACGGGCAGCAGCGGCGCCTGGAGATCGCGCGCGCCCTCACCACCGGCGCGCGCCTGCTCCTCCTCGACGAGCCGCTGGCGGGGATGAACGCCAGCGAGTCGGCCGAGATGACGCGGCTCATCGCCAAGCTGCGCGACGAGGGACGGACCATCGTGCTGATCGAGCACAACATGAAGGCCGTCATGGGCCTGTGCGATCGCATCTCCGTCCTGGACCACGGCGAGAAGATCTCAGAGGGGACGCCGTCCGACGTGCAGAACGACGCGCGCGTCATCGAGGCCTACCTTGGGCGCGGCCGCGACACGGCGACGTCGACGGGGCGCGCGTCTGCCGACGTCGTGCTGTCGCTGGCGGACGTCTCGGCCGGGTACGGGATGATCCGCGCGCTTCACGGCGTCTCGCTCGACGTGCGCGAGGGCGAGATCGTGGCCCTCGTCGGCGCCAACGGCGCGGGCAAGACGTCGACCC
>JBKPPN010000146.1:0-10584 GCA_046733575.1 Candidatus Methylomirabilota bacterium
GCCATGGCGCCGCCGTAGCCGATGCGGGTGCCTTTCTTGTACTGGCGCATGGCTTCGAGGAGGTAGTCCTCGCGTTGATTGGCGAGGCGGGGCATCTGGTCGCGGCCGGAGAAGTCGGGGTTGTGGCAGACGCCGCACGGCTGGCGGAGCGTCAGGCGGCGGCCGCGCTCCGCGCGGGCCGCATCGGGTGGATCGGCCGGGGGACGCGGTGCGGGGAGGCGAGAGGCCCAGGCGCCGAAGGCGCGGAGGTCGTCGTCGGTGAGGTTCTTCGCGACGTCGGTCATCTGCGCGTTGCTGCGGCCCCCGCGACGGAAGAGGAAGAGCTGCGCGATGACGAAGAAGGCGGGCTGAGCGCCGAGTGACGGTGTGCCGGGGATCACGGACTGACCGTCGGGGCCGTGGCAGGCGAGACAGGCTGCGGTGCGCTCCTCGAACGACGCGGCGCGCGCCGGCGTCGCGACGGCCACGAGGAGCGTGGCCGTCAGCGCGACGCCGTACGCGCGCGCCCGTCGGGGGCGCCGACTACTTCGCGTAGCTGATCCGGTAGACCGCGCCGTTGTGATCGTCGGAGACGAGCAGCGAGCCGTCCTTCATCACGAGCACGTCGACGGGACGACCGAGGTAGGTGTTGTTCTCGACCCAGCCGGTCAGGAACGGCTCCACCTTCGTCACCTTGCCGTTCTTGTCGAGGAAGGCCACCGCGACGTCGGCGTACTTCTTGGTGCGGTTCCACGGCCCGTGGCGGGCGATGAAGATGGCGTTCTTGTACTTGGCGGGGAACATCGTGCCGGTGTAGAAGCGCATGCCGAGCGGCGCGGCGTGCGGGCCCAGCAGCGCGGCGGGCTTGGCGAAGTCCGCGCACGACTGCCCCCAGCCGAACTGCGGATCGACGAAGTCGCCCTGGTGGCAGTATGGGTAGCCGAAGTGCGCGCCCTTCCGCGTGAGGCGATTCAGCTCGTCCTGCGGCAGGTCTTCCGACAGCCAGTCGCGCTGGTTGTCGGTGAACCAGAGCTCCTTCGTGACGGGATGGAAGTCGAAGCCGACGGTGTTCCGGACGCCGCGCGCGACGATCTCCATGCCGCTGCCGTCCAGGTTGATGCGACGGATGTGCGCGTACTTGTCCGAGGGCGGGTCGCAGATGTTGCACGGCGCGCCCACCGGCAGGTACAGCTTCCCGTCCGGACCGATCTTGATGAACTTCCAGCCGTGCGGGATCTCGCCGGGCAGATCGTCGTAGATCTTCACGGGCTCGGGCAGCCGGTCGAGGTTGGCCTCGATGTTGTCGTAGCGCGTGATCTCCTTCGGCGTGGCGAGGTAGAGCGACCCCTTGTGGAACTCGATGCCGTTGGGCAGGAACAGCTTCTCGGCGAGCGTCTTCACCTCGCGGCGTCCGCCCTGGTCGACGATCGCGTAGAGCTTGCCCGCCACGAACAGCGAGGACACGAAGACGGTGCCCTTGTCGCCCTGACGCAGCCCGCGCGCGTCCAGGATGTCGGACGCGTACACCTCGACCTTGAAGCCGGGCGGCAGCTTCATCTTGCCGACGGGCAGCTTGTCGGCCGGCGTGGGGATGGGAAACGCGGGCACGGGCGCCATCTGCGCGCCCGGTCCCATGCTGGGGCGACCGATGGCCCAGAACGGGACCTCGTCTTCCTTCGCGGGCGCGGCAGGCGGGGCGGGCGCGGCGCCCGACGTCTGGGCGTCGCCGTGCGCCGGCACGCCGAGGAGAACGAACACGGTGACGCTCGCGGCGACAGCGCTCACGAGGCGAGAGAACCACACTCGCGTCATTCCGACTCCCCCATGGTGCAGCGGGTTCACTGCAGAGCGGACACGGAGACGGCCGATGCCGCGCACTCTACGCCGTCGCCCCAGCCAGGTAAAGGCGCTCACGACGCGGGGTGGTGTCCTTGACCCGCCACGCGACGGTGTGGTACACGTCGGCCCCAGCGTCGTCCGGATCGTCACTCCCCGGAGGTTTCATGGCCCACGTCATCGGATTCATCGGCCTCGGCATCATGGGTCGTCCCATGGCGAAGAACCTGCTCAAGGCGGGGCATGCGCTGGTGGTGCACAACCGGAGTCGCGCCGTCGTGGACGAGCTGGGACGCGAGGGCGCCAAGGCGGCGAGGTCGCCCCGCGAGGTGGCCGCGCAGTCCGACGTGCTGATCACCATGCTGCCGAACTCGCCCGATGTCGAGGAGGTCGCGCTCGGCAAGGACGGCATCATCGAGGGGGCGCGCCCGGGACTGCTCTACGCCGACATGTCGACGATCTCACCCATCGTTTCTCAGAAGGTCGGCGCGGCACTCGCCACCAAAGGTGTGAAGATGGTCGACGCCCCCGTGTCGGGCGGGGAGAAGGGCGCCATCGACGGCGCGCTCTCCATCATGGTGGGCGGCGACACGGCGGTGTTCGACGCGCTGCTGCCGATCTTCCAGGTCATGGGCAAGACGATCACGCGGCTCGGCCCCCTCGGCGCGGGCGGCTTCACGAAGCTGGCGAACCAGATCATCGTCGCGGTGAACCTGACCGCGCTCGGTGAGGCGCTCACGCTGGCGAAGAAGGCCGGCCTCGACCGCGAGCAGACGCTCACCGCGCTCGGCGGAGGGCTCGCCGGCTCGCGCTGTCTCGAGCAGAAGAAGCCCAATTACATCGCGGGCACCTACAATCCGGGCTTCAAGATCGACCTGCACTACAAGGACCTCGGGCTCATCCTGGACGCCGCGCGCGCGCTCGGTGTGCCGCTGCCGGCCACCGCTCTCGTGCAGGAGCTGTTCAGCGCGCTGCGCGTGAAAGGCAAGGGCGGACTCGATCACTCCGGGATCATCACGCTGCTGGAAGATCTGGCGGGCGTGTGAGGGCGACCGTCGACCGGGCGGGTCTCGACTCGCAAGGACGACTGTCCAAGATCGCGATCCGCAGGGTCAAGAAGCAGGACCTCTCCAAGGTCCGCGACGTCATCGAGCACGCCTTCGCCGATTACTTCGAGCGCCAGCTGGGGACGCGGCCGCGCCAGGCCTTCGCCGGCGCCCAGTACGTGCACCACCGCTGGCTCATGGAGCCGTGGGGCTGCTTCGTGGCCGAGGAGGACGGCAGCAAGATCATCGGCGCTGCCCTCGCCACCACCTGGGGCACGCTCGGCGTCGTGGGGCCCGTGGCCGTGCTCACGAACTACCAGAACCAGACGATCGCCCAGCAGCTCCTCGCCGCGGTACAGGAGTTCTTCGACGAGAACAAGACCGCGCTGCAGGGCGTCGTGACGTATCCCACCAGCCCCAAGCACCTCGCCCTCTATCACAAGCTCGGCTACAAGCCGAAGGGCCTCACCGCGGTGATGAGCCGGGTACTGGAGCGGCGCGATGGGAAGGTGCCGCCGCGCTCGGTGGTGAAGACCGGCCTCACGCTGCGACGCTACTCGACGCTGGAGGAGGCCAAGAAGAAGGCCGCGCTCCTGCGCGTGCATCGCATCACGAACGCGGTGTGCCGCGGCGTGGAGCTCGCCAAGGAGATCGAGATCGTCGACGGCCTCGCCCTCGGCGACACGCTCCTCCTCGAGCGCGGCCGCGACCTGGTCGGCATCGCCATCGCTCACACGCCGGGCGTGAGCGAGGCGCCCACGGGCGCGCTCTACGTGAAGTACCTCGCCGTCGATCCGCAGCAGAAGAAGGTCGAGCACCTGGAGCAGTTCGTGGCTGCCATCGAGGACCTCGCCGCGGAGCTCGGCATGCAGCGCGTGATCATGCCGGTCTACACGAAGTACTGGACGGCGTACGCCGCGCTCCTGAAGGCGGGCTACGCGATCGACTTCACGATGATCCGGATGCAGAAGGGCAAGCAGGAGGACTACGAGGACCCGACGCATCTGGTCCTCGACGACTGGCGGTGAGGCAACTCTCGCGGCTCCTCGCGGGCCTCGTTCTCGCCCTCGTCCTCGCCGGCCCTGTCCGGGCGCACTCGCTGCTGCTCGAGTCGATGCCGGCGGCGAACGCCACGATGGCCACGGCGCCCGATCACATCACGCTGCGCTTCAACAACCGCATCGAGAAGCGACTCTGCCGCATCCGCCTCGTGGACGGCGACGGCGCGACGCGCACGCTCGACGTTCGCGTGTCCGATGGTCGCGCCGACGAGCTCGTGGCCTCCGTCCCCGCGCTGGGCCGCGGCGGCTATCGGGTCGAGTGGCAGGTGTTCTCCACCGACGGCCACGTGGTGAGCGGCGCGTTCCCGTTTCGCGTCGGCGGCTGATTGTCGTCTCGCCCGCAGCGTAATTGTTGCGCTCCTGCGGGGGCTCAGGTACGGTGAGCCGCGTGATGCTCGTGCGCTTCGTCGGACCGTCGGCGTGATTCGACGCATCCACCACGTCGGTATCGTCGTCAAGCAGCTCTCGGACGCCTATCCCTTCTATCGCGATACGCTCGGGCTTCCCGTGATGAAAGAGGCGGTCATCGCCGATCAGGGCGTGCGCGCCGCGCTCCTCGCCGCAGGCGACAGCGAGATCGAGCTCCTCGAGCCGCTCGATCCGTCCAACGGCGTCGGACGGTTCCTGGCCCGTCACGGCGAGGGCCTGCACCACCTCTGCTTCGAGACGCCCGACGTGAAGGCGGCCCTCGCCGACCTCGCGGAGCGGAAGGTGGCCCTGCTCGACACGGCACCACGGCGCGGCCTCGCGGGCGACATCGCGTTCCTGCACCCTCAGGCGTGCGCGCGGGTGCTCGTCGAGCTCGCCACGCCGCACGATCACACCGCGCTGCCGTCCGCGCCGCTTCGCCTCAAGCGCCTGGTGGTCGGGGCGCGCGACGTCGACGCGACCTCCGCGCTGTTCCAGTCGCTCTTCGGGCTGCCGCGCGTGGCGATGAACGGCGGTCCGCGCACGATGCTGGCGGTCGGACGCGAGGCGCTTCTCGTGGTGCCCGCCGACGAGGTGGGCGGCACCGAGGGCATGGTGGCGCTCTCGTTCGTGGCCGAGGACCTGCCCGCGCTCTACGGCGCGTTCGACCGCGCCGCGACCCGCTGCCTTCGCGGCACGGGCGAGGTCACGGTGGACCCGGCGTCGAGCCACGGCGTCCACCTGCACATCAGCCGCTACGAGTAAGCGCCTCCTCCTGGTCCTCCTGACCGCGCTCGCGATCGCCGCGACGCCCGCCGAGCCGCGCGCCGGCGATCCCTCCTGGACGGCGGTGGCGAAGAGCGCGATGCCCGCCGTCGTCAACATCTCGTCATCGAAGATCGTGCGCTCCGATCGCGTTCCCTTCCTGAACGATCCGTTCTTCCGCTTCTTCTTCGAGGCCCCGGGAACGACGACCCGACGCGAGCGCAGCCTGGGCTCCGGCGTGATCGTGTCCGCCGACGGCTACGTCTTGACCAACAACCACGTCGTCGAGAACGCGGAGGAGATCCGTGTCGCCCTGGGCGATCGGCGCGAGTTCAAGGCTCGCCTCATCGGCACGGATCCCAAGACGGACCTCGCGGTGCTGCGTCTGCCCGGCAGCGGGTTTCCCACCCTGCGCCTGGGTGACTCGGATCGGGTCGAGGTGGCCGAGACCGTGCTCGCGCTCGGGAACCCCTTCGGCCTCGGCCAGACGGTCACCATCGGCATCGTGAGCGCCATCGGCCGCGCCAAGGTCGGCATCGCGGACTACGAGGACTTCATCCAGACCGACGCCGCCATCAATCCGGGCAACTCGGGCGGCGCGCTCGTGAACGCGCGCTCGGAGCTGATCGGGATCAACAGCGCGATCTTCAGCCAGAGCGGCGGCTACCAGGGCATCGGCTTCGCGGTGCCCAGCAACATGGCCCGCACGGTGATGGACCACATCGTCCGCCACGGTCGCGTCACGCGCGGCACCATCGGCGTGTCTGTGCAGGAGATCAGCGGCGCGCTCGCGCGCGGCCTCGGGCTCGTTGACGCCCGCGGCGTCGTGGTGAGCGATCTCGCGGCGACGGGCCCGGGCGCGCGCGCCGGCCTCGTGCGCGGCGACGTCATCCTCCGCGTGGGCGACCGCGCCGTCGACGACGCCGGCCACTTCCGCAACACCGTGGCGTTGCTCACGCCGGGCAGCACGGTGCGCCTCGCGGTCCGCAAGGGCAGCGGCGCGGAGCAGACGCTCGACGTGCCCGTCATCGAGCAGGTCGAGCGCGCCGAGCGTCGCGCCACGACCCGCGATCCCGATTCGATGCGCACCGACCCGCTCGGCATGACCATCACCGAGCTGACGCCGGAGATCGCCCGCCGCCTCGGCCTGCCCGGCGCCATCCCCGGCGTCGTCGTCGCCGAGCTCGCGCCCCACGGTCTCGCCAAGGCCGCCGGTCTCCGTGCCGGCGACGTCATCCAGGAAGTCAACCGCCAGTCGATCCGCAGCGGCCGCGACTTCGCCCGCGCCTTCGAATCCCTCCGGGGCAAAGACCTCGTCCTGCTCGTCAACCGGGCGGGCCAGACCGCGTACCTCGTCATCGACCGGAGCTAGCTGGGACGCGGGAGCCGTCGAGCTCCGCGTGACCGAGCACCGTGGCGGACGCCGAAGGCCGCGCGACCGGCATCGAGTCCGCGTACGTCCTCGAAGCCAGCGTCGACCGTCGCTGTCCCGCCACGCCGCCGCCGGGCTTCCGACCCCGGCCGGGACGGTCAGAACGCGTCAGCCGTCGAAGCGATGCGGTCGAGGTCCGCGCGGGTGTACGAGCCGAGCGAGCGGAAGTCGAGGTCGGTGTAGTTCCTGATCCAGCGCATGGCGATCTTCAGCGCCTTGCGGTAGCGAGCCTCGGCCGCCTTCGCCGCCGCCTCGTCCCGCGCATCGCCCGGCTTCGCGGTCGCCCGCATGCGCGCGATGATGTCGTCCGTCTCCTCGCGCAGGAGCGTCTTCACGAGGGCGAAGTCGTGCGTGGCGGCCGGACCGTCCGTCGTCGGCGCCGCGTGCTTGATGCGCTGGGCGATCTGCGCGACGGACATGCGCCCGGTGGCGAGGTCTTCCATCAACGCGGGGTGGATGCCCGGCTTGCCGGCCAGGCTGTCGATGCCCTTGGCGCCGCGACCGTTGAGCCAGCCCTCGACGTACTCGACGAGCATGCGCGCGTTCCGTCGCGTGCCCTCGACGGTGATCGGCCCCGCCGGCACCTCGATCGTGACGGGGAAGTTCGCGGGATCCTTCATGGCCGCGGTGGGCTTGAACCCTGACGCGATCAGCGTGCGGAACGGATCCGCCGCCGTCTTCATGTGGAAGATGTGGGCGACCCACGCGCGGATGAATCCCTGCGCGGCCTCCCACTCCTTGTCCTTGCGAATCGCGTCGCCCGCGACGCGGTTGACCTCGGGATCGTTGCTCGGCAGCGCCGTGGCCATGCCGCCGATGGGCACCGCGCCGTGCTTCAGGCACACCGCCACGAGGCGGCGGAAGATGTTGGCGATGAACGGCGTGGTCTTGACGTCGACGCCGAAGCGGTCCGGCCACACCGAGCGCGGGTCGCTCATCACGAACTCGAAGATGCTCGCCTTGAGATCCCAGCGCGCGGCGTTCAACCCCGCCGCGTACGGACCGAGCGCGTGGAGCATCTCTTCCATCTGGTACACGCACGGCAGCGACTCCACGAGCGGGATGGCGCGGATCACCGCGTTCTTCAGATAGGGAAGCTGCTCGCGGCTCGCGTCGAAGAGATCGCGATACCACACCATGTCCGCGACGTCCTCGACCTTGGGCAGGTAGAAGTAGATGCCCTGACCGCGCTCGGTCTGCGCGCGGCCGGCGTGGAAGAGCGTGAGGGCCGTGCCCAGGATCGCGGCGGGCACGGGCTTGCCGTCGATGGTGACGTCGGGCTCGTCCAGATGCAGGCCGCGCTCGCGATGCATGAAGAACGGGATCTCGCCCTCGGCGATGCGGTACTCGCGGTTCCGTTCGGGATCCGTGAAGCGCAGCTCGCGCTGCACGGCCGCCACGCGGTTGTGCGCCGCGCGCACGGTGTCGATCAGGCGATGACCGCCGGAGTCCTCGTCGTCGTCGAGATCGCCCTCGGCGCGCTCGCCCTCGGGACCGGGGTTGAGCGCGTTGATGAACATGCTCGTGATCGAGCACGGCCCCGAGATCTCGATGCCGGGCTTGCGGAGATCGTCGGGCACCGGCGGCACCTGCCAGTCCGTCGTGGTGGCAGGACCGGGGGGAAGGGGACCGGGCTGCTTGCCGTGCAGGAGGGCGTCGCGCAGCACGCGCTCGCGCTCGGCGCGGATGGCGTGGACGCGCGGGGTGAAGGCGTCGTGCAGACGCACGAGGTACTCCGTGAAGGCGGGCGAGAACAGCGCCGCCGCACCGTCGACGTTCGCGTACTCGAGCCGATCCGTGGAGGCCATCGCGGGGTCTTTTCGCACGGGCCCTCGGATGGTGTCAATGGCAGAATGGCCAGGAGAAGGCCAGGTGCGGGTGATGAGCGAGCCGCGACGGTTCCGGGGCGTCGGGCACGGACGCAAGGTGCGTCGCGTGCTCGCGCGCGGCGGCGCGGGACCGGCCCGCCATCTCAACGAGACGCTCGGCGGATGGCCGCACGTGCGCATCACCCCGATGTTCGGCCGCTTCAGTTACTTCGTGGGCGGCGAGCTGTTCGCGTGCTTTCCCCTCGAGGAGCGCGCGCACGATCTGTGGATCCGGCTCTCGCAGGCCGACCAGGCGCGTGCCCTGCGTGACGCGCGCGTCCGGCCGCACCGTCGCTTCGCGAAGAAGGGCTGGATCGAGGTCGACGTGACGAGCGACGCGGACGTCGACGCGGCGCTGCGCTGGCTCCGCCGCGCCTACACCGTACTCGACACGCGCTCCGGCTCGGCCGGCGCGTGACCCTGCAAGGGAGGACGATCATGCCGCAGACCCTGGAGCAGTTCGCTCGTGCCTGTCACGCGATCCTGGCCGGCAACCGCGGTCCGGACGGACGCGAGAAGGTGCGTGCGCTCGTCGAGGACGTGCTGAAGGACGACGCCTTCGTCGCGACCCATCTCACCGACCAGACGCCGGAGCGCAAGATCCTCTACGAGGATCCCGACCTCGGCTTCTGCATCCTCGCCCACAACTACACCGGGGCGAAGGAGAGCCAGCCTCACGATCACGGTCCGTCGTGGGCGATCTACGGTCAGGCGCGCGGTGAGACCATCATGACGGACTGGGCCCTCGTCGAGAAGGCCGCGGAGGGCAAGCCGGGCAAGGTGCGCTTCGTCCGCAGCTATTCGATGAAACCGGGCGACGCCCACGTCTACAACGAAGGCGATCTCCACTCACCGCGCCGCGACGGTCCCACCCGCCTGATCCGCATCGAGGGCACCAACATGGACCGCGTCAAGCGTCTGCCCTACGAGAAGGTCTCGTAGCCGTCACAGCGCGCGGAGGTAGGCCACCAGGTCGGCCTTCTCGGCGCGCGTCAGCCTGGTGCCCAGGACCAGGTTGAAGAACTCCACGGTGTCCTCGAGGGTGAGGAGGCGCCCGTCGTGCAAGTACGGCGGGCTGTCCTTGATACCCCGGAGCGTGAAGGTCTTCATGGGGCCGTCGCCGGGCTCCTTCGTGAAGCGCTCGAGCTGCAGGTCGTGCATCTGGTGATCGGTGAACGCGGGCCCGGAGTGACAGGTCGCGCACTGTCCCTTGCCGTTGAACACCTCTTCGCCGCGTCGCTCGGCCGGGGTGGCCTTCGCCCGGTCGAGCTTGCCCGTGGGTGAGAGCTTGGGTGCGGGCGGGAAGTCGAACATGTTCTGCGTCTGCGCCATGTGCGCGACCTGCAGCCGCGGGATGATCGTCAATCCCTTCTTCATGGCGTTGATGGGGTTGCCGTTGAAGTAGGCAGTCCGCTGCTCGAACTCGGTGAAGTCCTCCACCGAGCGCAAGCTGCGCTTCGACCCGTGAATCTGCTGGTTGAACATCCCCCGCAGGCTGACGGTGTCCAGCCGCACGCGCCGGTGCTGCGGACGGTCGTCGGGGTTCAGGTGAAACTGACCGGTGGTGTGGCCGTTGACGTGACAGTCCAGGCACGCCACGCCGAGGCTCGGCTCGGCGCTCTTGCGGTCGTCCGTGGCGTTGAATTCTTCCTGCGGCAGCGGCGTGACGAGCAGGCGCAACCCGTCGAGCTGCACGGGCGTGAGCAGGTCCTTGAAGAGCCGGTGGAAGTTATTGATGGACACGACCTCGCCGCGCGACACGTCGCCCAGCTCGGGACGACTCTGGAGGAAGATCGCGGGCGGAAACTCGGGCAGGAACGCGTCGGGGAGGTCGTGCTCGACGTCGAAGCGCTCCAGGCGCGGGAACATCCGCGTCTGCACCTGGGGAAACACCTGCCCTCCTGCCGCCTGCTTCGGATGCGGCAGCGGCGGATACGGGAAGACTCCACGTCGCTTGATGTCGTCGGCGCTCGTCTCGGCGAGCGACTCCCACGTCACGCCGGCGGCGAGGCGAGCCGTCGGTCCAAGCGGCACCGGCTTCCCGCGCGACATCTTCACGGCGGAGTCGAGCCGGGGGGTGAGCTCGTAGCGCGCCTGCAGGAGCTTGCGCTGCGTGTCCATGACCTTCGCCCTGGCTGCCACGTCGGCCTTCATGATCTCGTCGAAGGTCTCGCCGGGCTTCTTGGCGT
>JBKPPN010000147.1:0-8657 GCA_046733575.1 Candidatus Methylomirabilota bacterium
CACGTGGACGGCGGACGGTGACTTCAAGGCAGCCCAGATCCTCGCCAAGCACTCGGAGGAGTACAAGGCCCCGCATGACGGGGACAGCGCGGGCTACAAGGAGCTGATGAAGACGTTGCAGGGGGCGAAGTGATTCCCGAGATCGGCCATGCCGCCACGATCGTCGCGCTCCTGCTCGCCGTGTACGGCGCGATCGCGTGCGCCGTCGGCGCGCGCACGCGTCGCCCGGCCCTCGTCGAATCAGGCCAGCACGCCGCCATCGGCGTCTTCGTCCTCGTCACCGCGTGCTTCCTGCTGCTCGTCTACGCGTTCCTGACCTTCGACTTCTCCGTGCGCTACGTCGCGAACAACACGAATCTCGGCACCCCGTTCTACTTCCGCGTCACCGCGGTGTGGGGCGCCCTCGAGGGCTCCATCGTGCTCTGGACGTGGATGCTGGCGCTCTACACGCTGATCGTGATCGCGCGTCACCGTCAGTCCGTGGCCGAGCTCTACCCGTGGGTCCTCACCGTGATGCTCGGCATCGTGGCCTTCTTCCTGCTCGTCATGACGGTGCCCGCGCCGCCCTTCGAGCGACTCGTCCCGACGCCGGCGAATGGCCGCGGGCTGAATCCGCTCCTCGAGGACACCGGGATGATCACGCATCCCGTCGCGCTCTATCTGGGGTTCACCGGCTTCACCGTCCCGTTCGCGTTCGCCGTCGCCGCGCTCATCACGGGCCGCCTGAGCGACGCGTGGATCGCGATGACGCGGCGCTGGACGATCGTCGCCTGGTACTTCCTCTCGCTGGGGCTGCTCATCGGCGGCTGGTGGAGCTATCACGTCCTCGGCTGGGGCGGCTACTGGGCGTGGGATCCCGTGGAGAACGCGGCGCTCATGCCGTGGTTGACGGGCACGGCGTTCCTCCACTCCGTGATGATCCAGGAACGACGGCGGCTCTTGAAGCTCTGGAACATCGCGCTGATCATCCTGACCTTCAGCCTCACCCTGTTCGGCACGTTCCTCACCCGCTCCGGCATCATCGGATCCGTCCACGCCTTCACGCAGGGCTCGATCGGCGTCTTCTTCCTCGGCGGGCTCGCGGCCGTGGTGCTCGTCGCGCTCGGCCTCCTCGCCCTCCGGTGGGACGAGCTGCGCGGGCAGGGCTCCCTCGACTCCGTGATCTCGCGCGAGTCGGCCTTCATGCTCAACAACGTGCTGCTGGTGGCGGCGGCGTTCACGGTGTTCTTCGGCACGGTGTTTCCCCTCGTGTCCGAGGCCCTGCGCGGCGTCAAGGTGAGCGTGGGCGCCCCGTTCTTCAACCAGGTGAACGTGCCGCTGTTCCTCGCCCTCATCTTCCTCATGGGCGTCGGCCCGCTCATCGCCTGGCGGCGTGCGTCGCCCGACAACCTCCGCCGCAACTTCGTGTGGCCCGTGGCGCTCGGCACCGTGGCCGCCGCGGTATTCTTTCTCGTCGGCGTGCGGTCCACGCTGGCCCTCCTCGCCCTCACGTCGACCGTGTTCACCGCCGCGACGGTCGGCCTCGACTTCGCGCGTGCGACGCGCGCGCGCCTGCGCCTGGGCGACGGCCTGCTGTCCGCCGCGGGCGGGCTGCTCGTGCGTCACAACCGGCGCTACGGCGGGTTCGTGATCCACGTCGGCATCCTGGTCATCGCGGTCGGCGTGACGGGATCCCAGGCCTGGTCGCTGCACACCGAGTCCACGCTGGCGCGCGGGGAGACGGCGTCGCTGGGCGCCTATCGCTTCCGCTTCGACGGGCTGTCGGCGCGCGAGGAATCGAATCACTTCGTCATCCAGAGCGCGTTCACGGTGACGGAGCCGAACGGCCGCACGCGGATGCTGAACCCGGCCAAGAAGTTCTATCCGCAGGAGCGCTCGCCCATCGCGGCCGTCGACTACACCCCGGGGCTCCGGGAGGATCTCTATCTGGTCCTGGGCGACTTCGCCCGCGACGGCTCGCACGCGACGATCAAGATCCAGATCAACCGCATGGTGAGCTGGATCTGGATCGGCGGCGCCATCCTCACGCTCGGCACCGCGCTCGCGATCCTGCCCGAGCGGCGGGCCGCCGTCGCGACGGTGGTCGTGCCCGAGGGCGCGCAGCCCGCATGAGGCGCGCGTGGCGCTGGATCGTTCCCCTCTCCGCGATCCCCATCCTCGCCCTGCTCGCGTACGGGTTCCGGCTCAACCCGCGTGACGTCCCCTCCCCGCTGATCGGTCGCCCCGCCGGCGCGTTCACGCTGCAGACCTTCGAGGGCGAGCCGCTGTCGCTGGAGTCCCAGCGGGGCAAGGTCGTGATCGTCAACTTCTGGGCGTCGTGGTGCCATCCCGCGTGCTACGAGGAGGCGCCCGCGCTCGAGCGCAGCTGGCGCGCGTATCGCGACCGCGGCGTGGTCGTCATCGGCGTCGACGTCCAGGACACCGTCGAGGCGGCGGAGAAGTTCCGGCGCGACTTCAGCCTCAGCTTCCCCAACGTCCGGGACGTCGGGGGCAAGGTCTCCGTCGACTACGGCGTGTACGGCGTCCCCGAGACGTTCTTCATCGACCGGAAGGGACAGATCCGCGCCAAGCACGTCGGCGCGCTCACCGACGAGCAGTTCCGCCGCGAGGTCGAGCGCCTCCTCGCCGAGCCCGCCTGATGCTCGCCCGCATCACCGTCTCCGTCGTCGCCGCGCTCGTCCTGTGCGCCGGGGCCGCCGTCACCGGCGCGGCGCCTGCCGACGTCACCACGTCGCCTACGACGCGGCAACCAACCGACGCGGAGGTCGCCGCGGTCGCCGCGCAGCTGCGCTGCGTGGTGTGCCAGAGCCTCTCCGTGGCCGACTCGCCGTCGGAGATGGCCGCGCAGATGCGCGGCATCGTGCGGGAGCGACTGGCCGCCGGCGACACGCCCGATCAGGTCGTGCAGTACTTCGTGGACAAGTACGGAGAGTGGATCCTCCTCGCGCCGCGCGCGCGCGGCTTCACGCTGCTGGTGTGGCTGGTCCCTGCGCTCGGCGTCGCCGTCGGGCTCGTCGTGCTCGTCCTGCGCGTGCGGGGCTGGGCGCCGCGCCCCGGGCCGGTCCGGCATCGTGCGGATCCCGCCATGCGCGAGCGGATCCGCAAGGAGCTGGAGGCGGAGCCGTGACGGCGATCGTCGTCAGCGCCGTCGTCATCGGTGTCCCGGCCGCTCTCTTCGTGGTGTGGCCGCTGCTGCGTCGAGGCGGAACCGGCGCCCTCATGCCGTTGCCGCCCGACCCGCGCGATCGTCTCCTCGAGGACAAGGCGAGGATCCTCGCGTCGCTGCGCGAGCTGACCTTCGAGCACGACGCCGGCCACGTCTCCGACGACGACTACGCGGACCTCTACGCGCGCTACGAGGCGGATGCGGCCGCGGTTCTCGAGGAGCTGGATCGCCTCGGCGCGCGTCGCGTCCCCGACCCCGTTCCTGCCGACGCGGTGTCGCCGCGGCGCTCGGCGTGGATGCATCCGGCCGCGCTGGGACTCAGCGCGGTGGCGCTCGTCGTGTTCGGCATCCTGCTCGGCGCCGGCGTCGTCAAGAACACCGCGCCGGATCCCGGCGCGGGCGAGGCGCCGATCGGCTCACGACCGCTGGCCGACCTCTCCACCGCACCGCCGGGGACGGCGCCCGCGACGCCGGCCGGGGGGGCGCCGCGTCCGGTGACGCCGGAGATCTTGCAGGGCATGCTGCAGGCGGCGCGCGCGAGCCTGTTCGAGGGTCGCTACGGCGAGGCGATCGCGGCGTACCAGGCGGTGCTCAAGCGCGACCCGCGCAACGTCGATGCGCTCACCCACCTCGGGCTCATCGTGGCCATCGGCGGCCACGGCGACACCGCGCTCGAGACCTTCGACAAGGCGCTCGCCATCGATCCGAACTATGCGCCCGCGCTCCTCTACCGCGGGCAGGTTCTCGACGAGGTGAAGCACGACGTGCCCGGCGCCATCGCGTCCTGGGAGAAGTTCATGGCCGTCACGCCCGACGGGGACGAGAAGGCGCGGGTGAGCAAGATGATCGCGGACGCACGCGCACGCGCCGCGAAGTAGGTCAGGGACCGAAGCGTTCCGGACCGAAGGAGCGCGTGACCGAGAGCGGAAGGGCGAAGGCGATCTTGTCCTGGTAGAGATTCACGGGCTGCGCCCAGTTCACCTTCACCTGCATGCCCTGGTCCGGCATCTCGGTGACGACGACGTTGTCCTCGCTGATCGGCAGGGACGCCTTCGTGGTCTTGGCCAGCACCGCGTCGCGCAGCTTGAGGGCGGGCTCGCCGCGTGAGCCGAGCGCCTGCCGGCTGGCGTCGATCAGTCCCGGCTTCAGGTCCAGCACCGCATCGTCGATGATCTGGGCGACCTCGAAGTACGTGCCGGCGGCCAGGATCCCGGTGTACGCCGCGTACGCCAGCGCGACGATGACGAGCAGACCGAAGAGAAATTTCACGAGGCGTCAGGAATCGGGCGCGTAGACCCAGATCTTCGCCGCCGCCGGAAGACCCAGCGCGATCGTGCGTCCGTCGCCGGAGGCGGTGATGGTGCCCGCCCACGGCGCGACCTCCGTGATGCGCAGGCGGCGTCCGGGCCGCACGTCGTTCCGCCAGAGGTGCTCGAGCAAGTTCTTGTCCGCCTCCGCCTCCTCCGTGATGCGCTCGACGACGACCTCGGCGCCCTCCTTGGCCTGGGCGAGCGGGAACGGCTCGACGGGTTCGGCCTTCGGCATGCCGGGGATCGGGTTGCCGTGCGGACAGGTGCTCGGCATGCCGAGCATCTCGGCGAGGCGCAGCTCCACTCGCGGCGAGATCGCGTGCTCCAGCCGGTGCGCTTCCTCGTGCGCGTCGGTCCAGTTGAATCCCAGCGTGCCGGTGAGCCAGCACTCGAGGAGCCGATGGCGTCGCGCCATCACCTCCGCGATCTTGTGGCCCTTGGGCGTGAGGACGAGCTCCTTGCCGCGCCCCATCTTGACGTACCCACCGCGGGTCATGCGGTGGATGGCCTCGGTCACCGCAGGCGCCGAGATGTTCATGTGCCGCGCGAGACGCGCACCGATGACGGGCTTGCCGCTCCCGGCGAGATCGTAGATGGCGGCCAGGTAGTCCTGCACGGACGCGGTGGCGTCCTTGGCCTCCGACGCGATGGGTTTCGGTCGCTCGGCGTTCGACATGGCAGCGACGGTGTGAGTATAGCGTCGCGCTCGGGCGGGCGGCAAACAAACGCGGCGCGCGCCGCCACGAGCGCGCGCGGACGCGGTGCTATGCTGCGCGGAGATGGAGCGGGCTGACGCCGATCAGCGCATCGCGGAGCTGCGCGAGCAGATCCGCCATCACGATTACCTCTACTACGTCGAGGCGCGGCCCGAGGTCAGCGACGCGGAGTACGACGCGCTCATGCGTGAGCTGCGCGCGCTGGAGGGGGCCTTCCCCGAGCTGGTCGCCGACGACAGTCCCACCCAGCGTGTGGGCGGCCAGGCCGTCACGGCCTTCGCGCCGGTCCAGCACCACGCCGCGATGCTCTCGCTCGACAACGCGACGTCGCCCGACGATCTCCGCGAGTTCGAGGCGCGGCTCGCGCGCGCCCTGCCCGGCGCGGCGTTCACCTATGTGTGTGAGCCAAAGATCGACGGCCTGGGCATCGCTCTCCTCTACGAGCGCGGGCGCTTCGTCCGCGGCGCGACGCGCGGCGACGGCCGCGTGGGCGAGGACGTGACGCAGAATCTCCGGACGATCCGGAGTCTGCCCATGGTGCTGCGCGGGGCGCTCGCGGACTCGGCCGACCTCGAGGTGCGCGGCGAGGCGTTCCTGCCCCGCACCGAGTTCGAGAAGTTGAACGCCGCCCTGGAGGAGGCGGGCGAGCCGACGTTCGCCAACCCGCGCAACCTCGCCGCGGGCGCCGTGCGCCAGAAGGACCCGTCGGTCACCGCGCGTCGGCCCCTCGATGCGTTCCTCTATCACGTGGGTCACGCCGCCGGGATCACCTTCGCGACGCACTGGGACGCCCTCGACGCGCTGCGCGCGGCAGGCTTCAAGACGAATCCGCGCGCCGAGCGCTGCGCCACCATCGACGCGGTGATCGACTACTGCGCACGACTGGAACGCGACCGCGACACGATCGGCTACGACGCGGACGGCGTCGTGGTGAAGGTCGACACCATCGAGCAGCAGCGACGCCTCGGCTCCACGACGCACCATCCGCGGTGGGCCATCGCGTTCAAGTTCACCGCGCGGCAGGCGACCACCGTCGTGGAGATGATCGACGTCCAGGTGGGCAAGACGGGCACGCTGACGCCGGTGGCCAAGCTCACCCCGGTCGAGCTGGCCGGGGTCACCATCCGCAACGTGAGCCTGCACAACGAGGACGAGCTGCGACGCAAGGACGTCCGCGTCGGCGACACCGTGCTCATCGAGCGCGCCGGCGACGTGATTCCCTACGTCGTGCAGGTCATCGCGAGCAAGCGTCCGCACGGCGCCCGGCCCTTCACGTTCCCCACGTCGTGTCCCGCCTGCGGCGGCGTGGCGTTCCGGCCCGAGGGCGAGGCGTACTGGCGGTGTACCAACACGGCGTGCCCGGCCCAGCTCAAGGAACGCCTGAAGCACTTCGGGTCGCGACGGGCCATGGACATCGAGGGCCTCGGCGACGCCGCCATCGAGCAGCTCGTGGAGCGCGGCCTCGTGAAGGACTTCGGCGACATCTACACGTTGACGGTCGAGCAGGTCGCGGGTCTCGAGCGCTTCGCGGAGAAGTCGGCCGACAACCTGGTCCGTGCCATTGCGGGATCGCGGACGCGCGGGCTGGCGCGGCTACTCAATGCGCTCGGCATCCGGATGGTCGGCGAGCGCGTGGCGCAGCTGCTCGCCCGGCGCTTCGGGAGCATGGACCGACTCGAGACGGCCACCGCGGACGCCATCGACGACGTGCGGGGGCTCGGTCCCGAGCTGGCCCGTAGCATCGCCGCGTTCTTCGCGGACGAGTCGAACCGTCACGTCATCGAGAAGCTCCGCCGCGCCGGCGTGGTGATGACGGAGCGCGACGCCGACGCCGATGCTCCGAAGCCGCTCGCGGGCAAGTCATTCGTGCTCACGGGCACCCTGCCCACCCTCACGCGCGAGGCGGCGCGCGACATGATCGAGCGCGCAGGCGGTCGCGTCACCAGTGCGGTGTCGCGCAAGACCGACTACGTCGTGGTCGGCGAGGCGGCCGGCAGCAAGGCCGACGACGCGCGCCGTCTCGGCGTCGCGACGCTCGACGAGGCCGGGCTGCAGGCCCTGCTCGCCGACGCCGCGAAGGACGTGGCGTGAGCGTGCGTCTCCTGGTGGTCGGCGTGCTCCTCCTGGCCGGCTGCGTCGGCGCGGCCATGGAGTCGCGGGCGCCGATCGATCAGACCACGCCCGGCGCATGGACGGAGCTCGCGCCGCTCCCGTCGCCGCGGCAAGAAGTGGCCGCGGCCGCACTCGACGGACAGGTCTTCGTCATGGGCGGCTTCGGCAACACGGCCGAGCCCGTGACCACCGTGGAGTCGTACGATCCGGCCCAGAACGTGTGGGAGCGGCGAGCGGACCTGCCCGAGCCGCTCCACCACGCCGCGGCCGCCGTCGTGGGCGGGCGCCTCTTCGTCGTGGGCGGGTACACGGGTGGCCGCGTGCGCTGGACGGCGTCGTCGGCCCTCTACGAGTACGACCGCGCGCGCGACACCTGGATGACGCGCGCGGAGATGCCGACCGCGCGGGGCGGACTCGCAGCCGCCGCCCTCGGCAATCGTCTCCACGTCCTCGGCGGGACGGCCGACGAGCCGACCGGCGCCCACGAGGTCTACGACCCGGCGACCAACGGCTGGACGCGCGCCAACCCCATGCCCACCGCCCGCGACCACCTGGCCGCCGTCGCGTTCGAGGGTCGCGTGTGGGCGCTCGGCGGGCGAAGCTCGTTCCTCGGACGTCAGTACGACAACGTGGAGGTCTACGACCCGGCCACCGACAGCTGGCGCACGGCGCCGCCCTTGCCCGAGGCGCGCGGCGGTCTCGCCGCCGCCGTCCTCGGCGACCGCCTCTTCGTGTTCGGCGGCGAGGCGCCGCTCAGGATCTTCCGCGCCAACGAGATGTACGAGGTCGCGCGCAACCGCTGGGTCGCGAAGGAACCCATGCCGCGCGGTCGGCACGGCATCGGCGCCGTCCCCGTGGCGGGGAAGATCTACATCGCAGGGGGCGGCACCGAGCCCGGCTTGGCGCCCAGCACGATCCACGAGGCGTACACGCCTTGAGCGCGCGCGCCGCCGTCGCCGCGGTCGTCCTCATCGCTGTCGCGTGGAGCGGCGTGCCGGCGCTGGCGCAGGACACGCGCGACCGCGCACTCGCCGATCTCGGCAAGCGCGACGACGTGGAGGCCCGACGTGCCGCGGTGGCGTGGCTCGGGCGTGAGGGCACCATGGCCGACGTCCCGCCGCTCGTCGACCGTCTGCGCGATGCCGACGCCGGCGTGCGCGCGCTCGCGGAGGCCGCCCTGTGGGACGTCTGGAGTCGCTCCGGCGACGAGTCCACCGATCAGCTCCTGCGCATCGGCATCGCACAGATGAACGAGCGGGACATCGCGGGCGCCGTCGAGACATTCAGCCGGCTGATCGCCCGCCGGCCCGACTTCGCGGAGGGCTGGAACAAGCGCGCCACCGTGTACTACAT
>JBKPPN010000148.1:0-8027 GCA_046733575.1 Candidatus Methylomirabilota bacterium
GCGTGGTCCGGCGTGCGCGCGCGCCACCTGGTGAACTGCGCCGGTCTCTACTCCGACGCGGTGGCCCGCATGGCGGGCGCCCAGCCCGACGTGCAGATCATTCCGTTTCGCGGCGAGTACTACTTCATCAAGCCCGAGAAGCACGATCTCGTGCGCGGGCTGATCTATCCCGTGCCCGATCCCGAGTTTCCCTTCCTCGGCGTGCATCTCACCCGGACCGTGCACGGCGAGGTGGAAGCGGGGCCGAACGCCGTCCTCGCGTTCGCGAAGGAAGGGTACCGATTCGGTCGCGTGAACCCCGCGGAGCTCGCGGGGACGCTCGGCTACCGGGGCTTCTGGAACATGGCGCGCCGGTACTGGCGCATGGGCAGCTACGAGATGTATCGCTCGCTACGAAAAGGCGCGTTCGTCCGCGCGCTCCAGCGTCTCCTTCCCGCGCTCGGAGAGGACGACGTCGTGCCGGGCGGAGCGGGGGTGCGCGCGCAGGCCGTCAGCCGTGACGGGTCCCTCGTCGACGACTTCCGCATCGTGGCGACGGCGGACGCCGTCCACGTCCTGAACGCGCCGTCGCCGGCCGCCACGGCCTCCATCGCGATCGGGCGCCACATCGCCGGCCTCGCGGTAGACAAGTTCGGGATCTGAACGTTCGCCAGCACCGCGGGACTTCGCGCGACGGCTGGTAGGTCCGACCCTTCGCGGAACTACCGGTAGCAGCTGGGCCAAAAAGCGCTCTGTTGACGGTTATTTGCACGTCTTGTACGATCAACCTCTCTATGATTACCGTGCCCGCCCGGCGTGTGAAGCAGTTCGGCGTGGAGTTCTACCAGGGAGGTCTCACCGGCAAGGACATCGATCGCCTCGTCAAGTTCGAAGTCCTCGGCTACGGCGGGGCCGACGAGCGCGGGCGCCCCCCCGCGGCCGCCCAGAAGAATCGTGCCCGCGTTCGCGTCAACTGGGACGTGCTGGAGAAGCGGATCAGCGAGAGCGAGGTCGCCTACCAGCGCCCCGTGATCCGGAAGAAGATCGACGAGCTGGTGGCGTACTACCGCGAGTGCAAGGAGGCCGCGACGCTGCCCGCCATCCCCGGCGCGGTCATCATCACGTCGGAGAAGCGCTTCACCTTCACGCCGGTGGCCGGTCACCACGATCTCGGGCTTCTCCAGATCCCCGAGGAGCACGGCGTGCTGCGCGTCCTGGATGGTCAGCATCGTCTGCTCGCTCTCCACGCGCTCAGCCAGAGCGGCGAGTCGGGCGGGATCGAGGTGCCGGCGGTGCTCTTCGACTCGCTCGACGCGCGGCAGATCGTGGAGCTCTTCGTCACCATCAACGCGAAGCACACCCGGCTGAATCCGTCGCACATCATCAGCCTGGCCGGCCGCAAGCTCTACCCCGATCCGAACCAGGCGCTCGCCCACGACGTGATTCGCTCGCTGAACGAGGACGAGACGTCCCCGCTGGCAGGCGAGATCAAGATGCTCGGGGCCGGCCGCGGGCGTGTGAGCCAGGCCCCGCTCGCCGAGGAGATCGTGGACCTGCTCGAGACCGTCGAGAAGATCGGCGGCGGCGCCCGCACGTCCGAGTTGCGGCAGGGCGCCAAGCGGTTCTTCCTCAACTACATGAAGGCCATCGCGGGCGTGTTTCCCACCGCGTGGGCGGGACGCAAGTACTCGATCAAGACGGGCGCAGCGCTCCGCGCCTTCATCCGTGTCGCGCCCGACGTCATGGCGCGCGCGCGCGATCTGCGACGGGATCCCTTCGAGCTCAACGCCGTGCGCGAGGCGATCAAGCCGTGGGGCGAACGCCTGCGCGATCGACGGTTCGAGACCGAAGGCGAGTGGAAGTCCAAGCTCGCCGGGGGCACGCGGGGAACCGTCGAAGTACTGGCGCGCGAACTCCGAGAAGCGCTTCGCTGACTCGGAGGGGGACTTCGTCCCCCTCCCGACGGTCGTCGCACGTCTTCGGCGTGCTCCCCCCACCGTAGGCGTCCTCGTCTCGGCGATCGAACGCCCGCGCGGGGAAGCGCGCGGGTGGAACGTGGTATCAGACGGTATGCGACTCAGGGATCGGGTGTGTGTCGTGACGGGGGCGAGTCGGGGGATCGGGGCGGCGATTGCGCGGGCGTTCGGGAGGGAGGGGGCGTGTGTGATCGTCAACTATCATGCGCGCAGCGACGCGGCGGCGCGGGTCGTGGACGATGTGCGCGCTGTGGGTGGCGAGGCGCGGGCGATCAGAGCGGACGTGCGAGATCGCGGGGCGGTGGCCGCGATGGTCGACGATGTGTTGCGTGCGTATGGGCGCATCGATGTGCTGGTGAACAATGCGGGGATCCTGACGCGAGCGCCGCTGGCGACGATGACGGATGAGACGTGGGATCAGACGATCGACAGTAACTTGCGGTCAGTGTTCGTGGTCACGCGGGCGGTGTTGCCGCACATGCTCGAGCGGGGGACGGGAAAGATCATCAACATCAGCTCGCAGCTCGGGCAGAAGGGGCTCGCGGGGCACGTGCACTACGCGGCGGCCAAGGCCGGGATCATCGGGTTCACGCGCGCGCTGGCGCGTGAAGTCGGACCGCGCGGCATTCACGTGAACGGCATCGCGCCGGGTGTCGTCGAGACGGATCTCATCGGTCCAGTGACCGACGAGCTGCGCCAGGCGCGCACGGCGCCGATGGCGCTCGGGCGGATGGGCATTCCCGACGACGTGGCGCCGACGGCCGTGTTTCTCGCGACCGACGATTCCAGCTACTATGCCGGCCAGACCCTCTGCCCGAACGGCGGCGATCTCATGACGTGAGCGCGCTGCGGGCCAGCGGCGACGTGGCGGACGGAGACATACGATGAGCAAGGCGAGCGGGATGCGGGAGGTGGGCTACCTCGACTGCGCGGGAGGTGGCCAGGTCGTCGTGGACGGCCGCACGGCCTTCGTCGCGCACATGCACGCGCCGGACGGCACGTCCGTCGTCGACGTGAGCGATCCCGCCCGGCCGCGTGAGATCGCGAAGCTGTCCGTCCCGAAGGGCATGCACTCGCACAAGGTGCGCGCCCGGAACGGACTGATGCTGGTCAACCGCGAGGCCCAGCCCGCCGATCGTCCCAGTCCTGACTTCACCGGGGGCGGTCTCGGCATCTTCGACGTCTCGAATCCGTCCGCCCCGCGCGAGATCGCCTTCTGGCGGTGCGGTGGCGCAGGCGTCCATCGGTTCACGTTTGACGGACGCTACGCCTACATCTCGCCGGAGATGGACGGCTACGTCGGCAACATCGTGATGATCCTCGATCTCGCCGATCCAGCGCGGCCCGTCGAGGTCGGGCGGTGGTGGATGCCCGGACAGTGGACCGCGGGTGGGGAGACGCCCACGTGGAAGGGACGCGCGCACCGTTGCCACCATCCGATCCGCCTCGGCAACCGCCTGTACGTCAGCTACTGGCACGGCGGCTTCGTGATCCTCGACATCGAATCGATGGCCAGGCCGGCGCTGGTCTCGCATCTCGACTGGAGCCCGCCCTTCCCCTGGCCCACGCACACCGCCTTGCCGATCCCGTTCCCGCTCAAGGGGCGGCGCGTGATGGTCGTGAGCGACGAGGACGTCGCCAAGCTGTCGCCCGACACGACGTCGTCGTTCCTGTGGGTCGTCGACATCACCGATGAGAAGCACCCGATGCCGTTCGCCAGCTTCCAGGTCGCGGAGGCGGACGGCTCGCCCCAGAGCGAGTTCACCGGCTGTCACCAGCCGGTCGAGGAGGTTCGCGGAACGGAGATCCCGGTGGCGTGGTTCGCGCACGGCCTTCGCGTCGTCGACGTCGCCGATCCGCACGCGCCGCGCGAGGTGGCGTCGTTCCTTCCCGACGTGCCGTCCGGCTCGAAGCGGGTGTCGAGCAACGACGTGTTCGTGGACGATCGCGGCCTCCTCTACCTCATCGACCGCGGGCGCGGCCTGCACATCCTGGAGCGCACCTGACCCGTCGCCGTCTGCTCGCCCCTCGAACGAAAGGAGCCATGCCGTGAAGCGATCGCTCGCCGTCGTCCTCCTCGCCGCGCTCGGCCTCGTGATCACCACGCGGCTCGCGGCCCAGCAAGACCCCACGCGCACGCCGCTCGCGACGGCGGTGAAGGTGAAGCTCGGCATGACCAACGTGCCCGCGCTCTCGCCGCTGTGGCTGCTGCCCGAGACGGCCGCCAAGTACAACATCCAGATGGAGCAGGTGATGTTCCAGCGGTTCGCCGACGCGCGCACCGCGCTCGCGAACGGCGACATCGACATCACCGCCTTCGGCCCTCAAGACATCTCGCTCGCGCTCGGTCAAGGCACGAAGACGCTGGTCGGCGTGGCCGGGGTCGGCGCGGGGAACGACTGCCTCATCGTCCGCAAGGGCGACGACGTCAAGGACTGGAAGGCGCTCACCTCGAAGGCCATCGGGGTCGGCGCGGGATCGATCTCGTGGCTGAAGTTTGCCGCCTCGGCCCAGGAGAACGGCATCGACTACGGCAAGCTGAAGATCGTGAACATCATGGGCGGGGGCGGCAACTACTTGAAGGCGCTGCAGAGCAAGGAAATCGACATGGCGGTGGTCTGGCAGCCCTTCTGCGCGCAGGGCATCGTGGACGGCGTGGCCCAGTACCCGACGATCGACCACAACAAGTCCAGGACGGTCGGCGGCCTCATCGCCGTGCTGGCCGTCAACCGCGGCTTCATGGGGAAGAACCGCGAGGCGGTGCAGCGACTCGTGTCGGCCTACGTCGACGTGCTGAAGTACGCGCAGGCCAACGCGGACAAGTGGGCCAGGATCTATGCGGAGAAGGCGGGACTGCCGGAGCCGGTGGCGGCCGAGTCCGTGCGGATCACGCAGCTCGATCCTACCCTGCCGCTCCAGTCCATCGTGCGAATCAGCAAGTTCCTCTCCGACAACGGCGTCATCGCGCGCGACGTGAGCGCCGACGTGCCCGCGTCGTACACCTACGAGTTCCTCAGCAAGGCGACGGGCAAGTCCGCCGTGGAACTCGGACAGAACCGGTAGGAGGTCGGTGGCCACCGCGCGCGCGCACCGCGACTCCGTGACCGACGCCGTCCCACGCGTCGCGCTGGCGCGTGGTCTGGCCCGTCTCCGCGCGCCGTGGTTCCTCATCCTTCCCATCGCATTGCTGCTCCTGTGGACGGTGGCCGTCGAGCGGCAATGGGTGACGCAGGGCATCGTGCCGTCGCCCCTGCAGGTCGCGAAGTCGTGGCATCGGTGGATCTTCGGTGGTCCCGGCCTGGGGCTGTCACCGTACTCCGGAACCTGGGTTGCCAACGTCGTCTACTCCGCGCGTCGCGTGCTGGAGGGGTTCCTCCTCGCCGCTGTCGTCGGCATCCCGCTCGGGCTCCTCATCGGGTGGAACCGCCTCGTGGCCAAGGTCGTGGATCCGTCGATCCAGCTCCTGCGGCCGGTGCCCATCACGGCCTGGCTCCCGTTCTCGATCGCGGTGTTCGGCATCTACGACACCAGCGCGCTGTTCCTCATCGGCCTCGGCGCGTTCTACCCGATCGTCGTCAACACGACGCACGGCGTGCGCGACACCAACCTGCTCCTGCTGCGCGCCGCCCGCATGCTCGGCGCGGGATCCGGCACGATCCTCACCAAGGTCGTGTTCCGCTCCGCCCTGCCGTCCATCTTCACCGGACTGAGACTGGGCATCGGCGTGGCGTGGACGGCGGTGATCGTGGCCGAGATGATCGCGGTGAAGTCCGGACTGGGCTACGTGCTGTGGGACGCGTACTACGTGGGCCGGATGGACATCTGCGTCGCCACGATGTTCTCCGTCGGTCTGCTCGGCTTCGCCTCGGACCGGATCATCCAGCTCATCGCGCGCTGGCTCTTGCGCTGGCGGAGCCTCGAGGCCGTGGCGTGATGGCGTGATGCCGGCCACGGTCGAGCTCGTCGACGTGTGGAAAGAGTTCGTCACGGGCGGCCGTCGCGTGGAGGCGCTGCAGGCCATCGACGTGGCCATCACGCGCAACCAGTTCGCGGCGTTGCTCGGTCCGTCCGGCTGTGGCAAGTCGACGCTGCTCAACATGGTGGCGGGCTTCGACGCGCCCACGCGCGGACGCGCGCTCTTCAACGGCGAGCCCGTCCGCGCGCCCGATCCGCGCCGCGCCGTGGTGTTCCAGGAGCCGGCGCTGTTCCCCTGGTACACCGTGCGCGAGAACCTCGCCTTCGGACCGAAGACGCAGGGCCTCGCGCCGGGGCAGTACGAGCCGAAGGTGCAGCTGTTCGTCGACCAGGTCGGGCTGACGGGCTTCGAGTCGCACTATCCCGCCGAGCTCTCGGGCGGCATGAAGCAGCGCGTCGGCATCGCGCGCGTGCTCGTCATGGAGCCCGAGGTGTTGCTCATGGACGAGCCGTTCGGCAGCCTCGACGCCCAGACGCGGTCGGTCATGCAGGAGCTGCTCCTCGCGGTGTGGGAGCGTCACCATCAGACCGTGCTCTTCGTGACCCACGACATCGAGGAAGCGCTGCTCCTCGCCGACAGCGTCTTCGTCATGACAGCGCGGCCGGGACGGATCAAGAAGCGGCTCACCGTCGACCTGCCCCGGCCCCGCGCCCTCGAGGTGACGACGTCGCCCTACTTCAACGAGATGAAGCGTGACGTCCTCGCCCTGATCCGCGAGGAAAGCCTCCGCGCCGCGGGCCAGCGCTAGCTCGCGCGCGGGCTCAACGGCACATCGATTGCGGGCTCGCCTTTCTGCGGAGGGCTGCATGGCAGACGACAAGGACCGCGATCGACTCGACAAGGAACCGGCAGAGGGCTCGCGCAAGACCGTCGACAAGGCGCTCGAGCATCAGGACGAGGGGCCGGTGGGCATCACCAACCGACCCCTCGACGAGGAGCGGAAGAGCCAGGCCCAGGTTCCGTCCCGAGGGGAGAAGAAGGACGCCTAGCCGCGTCAGCCGAGCCGCTTCAGATACTGGGCGACGAAGTCGAACTCCACGAAGCGGCTGTAGGCCTCGGTGAGCTGCCGCGTGACCGGCCCGGGCACGAGTCCGCCGATGCGGGCGCCGTTCACGGTCCCGATCGGACAGATGCAGAGGCTCGTCGACGTCAGGAACGCCTCGTCGGCGTTGTACGCGTCGTAGAGATCGAGGTCCGTCTCCACGACGGTGAGGGCCGCCTCGCGCGCGAGGTCGATCACCGTCTCGCGGCTGATCCCGGCGAGCACGCTCTGCTCGCGCGGTGTGAGCACGCGTCCCTCGGCCACGAGGAAGATGTTGCTGCCGAGGCCTTCCGCCAGGTTGCCCGCCGTGTCGAGGAGAATCGCCCAGGCGCTCGGATTCTGCGCACGCACCTCGAGGTCGCCCGCGATCATGTTGAGGTAGTTGTGTGTCTTCACCCGCGGCGACAGCGACTGCGGCGGCGTCCGCCGCACCGACGGCGTGACGACCGCGATCCCGTCGCGGTAGAGCGACGCGCGCTCTCGGAGCGGCAGCGGCACGCACTCCACGATCACGGTGGGGCCCGTCTGGTTCCAGATGTCACGGTGAGCCGCATCGAGTCCCCGGGACACGCGCTGGGTCACCCAGTAGTCGTCGTCGGGCTCGAGCAAGGGCAGATTTCGCCGCAGCACTTCCTCGGTGATGTCGATCATCTGCGCGGCCGTGAGGCCGGGATCGATACGCAGATAGCGCAGCGAGCGGTAGAGACGATCGACGTGCTCGGCGACCTTGAACGGCCGGTGACCGAACGTGCGCGTGGTGTCGAACACCGCGTCGCCATACTTGAAGCCCCGATCGCGAAACGGGACGAGGACCTCGCGCTCGGGGACGAAGCGACCGTTGAAGTACGCGATGCGTTGGGCCATGCCGTTCCTCCCCGTCACACCACCTGGCTGTCGTGCAGTCGCTTGACGTCGGCCGCGGAGTAGCCCAGCTCGCCGAGGATCTCGTCCGTGTGCTCGCCCTGCTCGGGCGTCGCGGTGCGCACCGAGCCCGGCGTGCGCGACAGGGTCACGGCCACCCGCTGCAGGAGGATCTCGCCGAGCTTGGGACTCT
>JBKPPN010000149.1:0-4235 GCA_046733575.1 Candidatus Methylomirabilota bacterium
TTCTTGTACTTCTCGGTGATGCCGGCCACCGATTCCGTGATCCCCGACGAGTACGGCCCCATCACGCCGTCGACCTTGTCCTCGGTGATCAGCTTCTCGTAGAGCCGCTGGGCCGTGGACGTCATGGACTGATCGTCGTAGACGACCAGCTCCACCTTGCGGCCGAGCAGCCCGCCCTTGGCGTTGAGGTCTTTCTCGCAGAGCTTGTAGCCCTCGTGCTGGTACTTGCCGATCTTGCCGTATTCCCCGGTGAGTGAGAGCGACGCGCCGATCCGCAGCGGCGCCTGCGCCGCGAGTGGAGAGGTGGCCGTCACGACGGCGAGCAGCGTGAGCAGTGCGATGAGCGGGCGCATCATGCCGTCTCCCGGGACTTCGGAGATTTGCGTCACAGATACCGTGCGGCTTTTCGGGTGTCAAGGCACGCCGGCCACGTTAGACTTTGCCGTCATGGACGGCGGCCTCACCATCCTGCTCGTAGAAGACCACGACGATGCCCGCGAGGCGATGCGGACACTGCTCGAGCTCGACGGCCACGTCGTCCACGTCGCCAGCGACGGCCACCAGGGGATCGAGCTGGCCGGGACGCAGCCCTTCGACGTAGCCCTCATCGACATCGGCCTCCCGGGCGCCGACGGCTACGAGGTCGCCCGTCGCATCCGCGGGCGGGGCGGCGCCCAGCCCTTCCTCGTCGCCCTCACCGGCTACGGCCAACCCGAAGACCGCAAGCTCGCCACCGAGGCCGGCTTCGACACCCACCTCGTCAAGCCGGTCGACCCGACCGACCTCTCCCGCGTCCTCTCCCGCCTGAAGACGTGATCGCATGGGGGCTCGACGCCCCCCAAGCTCGCAGGCAGCAACGACGTGCGGAACAAGCAGGAGGACGGGCCTTTTTCAGCAGCCTCCTACCGTTCGCCGCTTTGCTGGAGCAGCTTCGCGACCAGCGCCGTCCAGCCCGTCTGGTGGCTGGCGCCGACGCCGCGGCCGGTGTCACCGTCGAAGTACTCGTAGAAGAGGACGAGGTCCCGCCAGTGAGGATCGGTCTGGAAGCGGGCGTCGCCGCCGTGCACGGGACGGCGGCCGGCGTCGTCGCGCAGGAAGAGCCGGGTGAGCCGGCGGGAGAGGTCGCCCGCGACCTGCCACAGCGATTGCGGTGTGCCCGCGCCGGTCGGGCACTCGACGCGGAAGCGGTCGCCGTAGAACCAGTCGAATCGCTGCAGCGCCTCGATGAGCAGGAAGTTGACGGGAAACCAGATCGGGCCGCGCCAGTTCGAGTTGCCGCCGAACGACGCGCTCGTGGACTCCGCCGGCTCGTACTGCACGACGTGCTCGACGCCGTCCACCTTGAGGACGTAGGGGTGCGCGAGGTGGGCCCGAGAAAGCGACCGGACGCCGTACGGCGACAGGAATTCCCCCTCGTCCAGGAGTCGGTGGAGCACGCGGCCGAGCCGCTCGCCGTTGACGAGTGACAGGAGCCAGCGCGCGCCGCCGTCCCGGTCGTCGCGGACGACGTGATCCCGCAGCTCCTCGTGGTGGGTGAGGAACCACATCATGCGGCGGGCGAAGTTCGGAAACCGCGTGAGCACGTCCGCCTCCAGCGTGCCCACCGCGAAGAGCGGGATGAGTCCCACGAGCGAGCGCACCGCGAGGGGCTGCACCCGCCCGTCCCGGAAGTGCAGCACGTCGTAGTAAAAGCCGTCGGCGTCGTCCCAGAGCTCGATGCCCTCACCCGCGATGTTGTTCATGGCGTGCGCGATGTAGACGAAGTGCTCGAAGAACTTCGACGCGACGTCCTCGTAGGCGGGGTCGTCGCGCGCCAGCTCCAGGGCCATGGCGAGCATGGTGAGCGAGAACATCCCCATCCACGCGGTGCCGTCGGACTGCTCGATGTGGCCGGCAATGGGCAGCGGCTTGCTGCGATCGAACACCCCGATGTTGTCCAGGCCGAGGAAGCCGCCCTGGAAGACGTTCTTGCCGTCCAGGTCGTGACGGTTGACCCACCACGTGAAGTTCAGCAAGAGCTTGTGGAAGACGCGCTCCAGGAAGAGACGGTCGGCGCGGCCGCGGATGCGCTCGTCGATCTTGTAGACCCGCCAGGCCGCCCACGCGTGCACGGGCGGGTTCACGTCGGCGAGCGCCCACTCGTACGCCGGAAGCTGACCGTTCGGATGCATGTACCACTCGCGCAGGAACAGCACGAGCTGGTCCTTGGCGAAGTCGGGATCCACGATGGCGAGCGCCACGGCGTGGAAGGCCAGGTCCCACGCGGCGTACCACGGGTACTCCCAGGTGTCCGGCATCGAGATGACGTCCTCGTTGTAGAGGTGGAGCCAGTCGTGGTTGCGCCCGTGGCGACGCTCGGGCGGCGGCGGTGGCTGGGTGGGATCCCCGTCGAGCCAGCGACGGACGTAGTAGTGGTACCACTGCTTCGACCACAGCAGGCCGGCCAGCGCCTGCCGCATGACGTTGCGCGCGTCGTCGGAGAGCTCGGGCGGGATGACCGTCGAGTAGAACTGCTCCGCCTCCGTCCGGCGCGCCTCGACCATCGCGTCGAACCCGGCGCCGAGCGGGTCCGCCGCCGTCACCTCGTCGCTCAGCCGCAATCGCACGACGACGCGGCCGCCCGCCGCCACGTCGAGCACGTAGTGCGCGGCCGCCTTGGTCCCGTCACGCCGCGGGTTGACGGCGTCGCGCCGGCCGTGGACCACGTACTGGTGGAACGCGTCCTTCACGAACGGCGTGGGACTGGCGCTCCCGAACACGCGCTCGAAGTTGGTGGCGTTGTCGGTGAAGAGCAGGTCGGGGGCGCGTGCCTCCGCCGTCGACGCCCGGCCGCACGCCAGACGGTACGGACGTCCGAGGTCGGGATGGTCGACGTCGATGGTCACGCCGCCCGACACGAGGCGACCGGCGCTGAGGCGTGGACGATCCGGGCGTCCGTCCCATGTCCAGATGTCCCGGCACCACAGCGTCGGCAGCAGATGCAGCGTGGCGGCCTCGGGTGCGCGGTTGTGCACGGTGATGCGGATCAGGAGGTCGTCGGTGCTCGCCTTGGCGTACTCCACCAGCACATCGAAGTAGCGCCCGTCGGCGAAGACCCCGGTGTCGAGGATCTCGAACTCGCCCTCGTGGCGGCTCCGACGGCGATTCTCGTCCACGAGGCGCGCGTAGGGATACTCCGCGTGCGGGTACTTGTAGAGCGCCTTCATGTAGCTGTGGGTCGGCGTGCAGTCGAGGAAGACGTAGACCTCCTTGACGTCCTCGCCGTGGTTGCCCTCGTGCCCGGTGAGCCCGAAGAGCCGCTCCTTCAGGATTGGGTCGTGCCCGTTCCAGAACGCCGGCGCGAAGCAGAGGCGCTGGTGGTTGTCGGAGATGCCGAGGATACCGTCCTCGCCCCAGCGGTACGTGCGCGACCGCGCGTGGTCGTGCGCGAAGTACTCCCACGCCTCCCCGTACGCCGAGTAGTCCTCGCGCACGGTGCCCCACTGCCGCGCCGACAGATACGGCCCCCAGCGACGCCAGTGCGCGGTGCGCTCGCGTGCCTCGGTGAGTCGGCGCTGCTCCGCGCCGACGTCGCGACCGCCGTCGCTCGGACCCGACGGCGTCATGGCGGGACGCGCGGCGGCCGCCGCGGCTTCGGACCGGCGGGGCGGACGCGGTCGTCGACGTGCCGGCATGTTCAGGACGTCTGCGTGGCGGCGGTGATCACCGGGCCGTCTGCGCGCCGGCCGCGAGAGGACGTCCCGACCGGCGCGTCAGTCGCGAAATTCCTGGTCGAGGATCTCGCGGATGAACCGGTCGAGGGAGACGGGATAGAAGCGCGGATCGGGCGAGATGATGACGCCGGTGTTGATGATCTCGCGCTGGGCGAGATCCTCCAGCACGCGCTCGACGTGACGCTCGGCCTCGCGCGCCTGGCGCGAGATCTTCAGATCCTCGCTCTCGAGGGCCACCCGCGAGGCGTAGCGGAAGCTGAACACGCGAGCGATCAGGCGCTGATCCATGAGCTCGCGCTCCCCGAACAGCTCGCCGTACGTCGGTCCCTGCCCGGGCCCGAGCACGAGCCGTGGCGACACCTTGATGCGCCCGCGCACCTCCACGGAGCGGCCGGGGTGCTCCTCCTCCGCCCCGACCAGGATGTAGGGCAGGACGTGATAGCCGGTGATGATGCCCGTGAGCGGCTTGCGCACGATGCGGGTCTCGTCGAAGACGTGACGCAGGAACTCGGGATCCTCCCA
>JBKPPN010000150.1:0-10846 GCA_046733575.1 Candidatus Methylomirabilota bacterium
GGTCTGGACGACGGGCCGCAGCGCGGGCCTGCGGCAGATGGAAACCTCGCTGCGCCTGCTGCGGACCGACACCGTGGAACTGATGCAGGTGCACAACCTCGTGGACTGGCGCACGCAGCTCGCCACGCTGCGCGAGTGGAAGGCGGCCGGTCGCATCCGCTACGTCGGCGTCACCCACTACACGACGAGCGGCTACGCGGAGCTGGAGCGCGTGCTGCGCGGGCAGACGCTCGACTTCGTGCAGCTCAACTACTCCGTGGGCGAGCGCGACGCCGAGCGGCGCATCCTGCCCCTCGCCCGCGAGCGCGGCGTGGCGGTGCTGGTGAACCGTCCGTTCTCGGAAGGCGGCCTGTTCCAGCGCGTGCGCGGTGAGCCGCTGCCCACGTGGGCGTCCGAGGTCGGCAGCGCCAGCTGGGCGCAGCTCTTCCTGAAGTGGATCCTCGCCCACCCCGCGGTGACGTGCGTGATCCCGGCCACCAGCCGACCCGAGCACGTGATCGACAACATGAAGGCCGGCATCGGCCCCTTGCCGGACGCCGCCATGCGCGATCGCATCGTGGCCGCCGCGGGCGCGGGATGACGCCCGTCGACGCCCGATCGCCTCACGGGCGCGGGCGACGACGGGGCGACGAGCGAGTGGCCGCGCTCGCGAGGCGCCGGAGCGGCTCGCCGGTCAGCCGCGTCAGGATCCAGTCCTTGCGCAGCTTCGCGCCGAGGCTCTCGTAGAAGCGGATCGACGGCGTGTTCCAGTCCAGCACCGTCCACTCGAGACGTCCGCAGCGACGGCGCACCGCGATCCGTGCCAGCTCGCGGAGCAGCGCCGTGCCCGCCCCCAGTCCGCGCGCCTCGGGCACGACGTAGAGGTCCTCCAGCCAGATCGAGGGACGGCCGACGAACGTCGAGTAGGTGAAGAAGTAGAGGGCGAAGCCGATCGGCTCGCGCCCGCGGAAGCAGAGCAGCGTCTCGAAGTAGCGGCGCCGTCCGAACCCGTCCCGCCGGATGTCGGCGACCCTCGCCTTCGCCTCGTGGCTGAGCTTCTCGTACTCGGCCAGGCCCTGGATCAGGCGCAGGATGACCGGGGCGTCGCGACGCGTGCCCCGGCGGATGCGAAGCGTCGCCGCCATCACCGCACTCGCGGGTTGAAGTTGCGCAGCGATGCGTACTGCGGCGGCCACGGAAGGTCCACGCCCTGCTCGTATGCCGCGTGACGCGTCCAGTAAGGATCGTAGAGATGTGCGCGCGCCAGCACGCACAGGTCGGCGCGGCCGGCGGCGAGGATCGAGTTCACGTCGGCGTACGTCGAGATCGCGCCGACCGTCATGGTCGCGATCCCGGTCTCGTGACGGATCAGCTCCGCGAACGGCGTCTGGTAGAGACGACCGTAGCGCGGGCGCTGATGCGGCACGGTCTGGCCCGACGAGACGTTGACCGCGTCGCAGCCGTGCGCTCTCAGCATCGCGGCCAGCGACACCGCGTCGCCCGGCGTGAAGCCGCCCTCGGCCCAGTCGGTGGCCGAGATGCGCACCGAGATCGGTCGCGCCGCGGGCCACGCCGCACGCACGGCGTCGAAGACCTCGAGCGGATAGCGCGCGCGATTGCCCAGCGATCCGCCGTAGGCATCGGTGCGGACGTTGGTGAGCGGCGACAGGAAGCTCGCGAGCAGGTACCCGTGCGCGAAGTGAAGCTCGAGCATGTCGAAGCCCGCCTCGTGGGCCATCTCGGCCGCGCGCACGAAGTCGTCGCGGACCCCGTCCATGTCGTGCCGGTTCATCTCGCGGGGGACGGCGCTGTGCGGGAAGTACGGCACCGGGGAGGCGGAGATGAGGGGCCAGCCGCCCTCGGGAAGCGGCTCGTCGGCGCCTTCCCACAATCGCCGCGTCGCGCCCTTGCGCCCGGCGTGCGCGAGCTGCAGGCCGATCCGCGCCGTCGAGTACCGGTGCACGAAGTCCACCACGCGCCCCCACGCGCCGACGTGCTGGGGTCGGTACATGCCCGCGCAGCCCGGGCTGATCCGGCCGTCACGGCTCACGTCCGTCATCTCGGTGAGCACGAGGCCCGCCCCGCCGATGGCGCGGCTGCCGAGGTGCACGAGGTGCCAGTCGTCGATCGTGCCGTCGTCGGCCGAGTACTGGCACATCGGCGACACGACCACGCGGTTGGCCAGCACCATCTCGCGCAGGCGGAACGGCGTGAACATCGGCGGCGGAGGCGGCGCCGTCGGCACGGCGACACCGCTCTGTGCGGCAGCCTGCTCGGCGAACCAGCGATCCACCGTCGCCACGAAGGCGGCGTCGCGCCGGCGGAGGTTCTCGTGCGTGATGCGCAGGCTCCGCGTGAGCAGGTTGAAACCGAACTGGATGGGCTCGAGACGTCCGTGGTAGCGCTCCGTCTGCTCGAACCACGCCAGGCTCATCTCTGCGGCGCGCTGCGTGCTCTCGACCTGCGGCCGCCGCTCCGCCTCGTAGGCGGCGAGCGCCGCCGTCACGTCGCCGCCCGAGGGTCCCGCCGCGCCGTGCGCGGCGAGGGCGCGGGCCAGCGCGATGGCGTCTTCCATCGCGAGCTTCGTCCCCGAGCCGATCGAGAAGTGCGCGGTGTGCGCGGCGTCGCCGATGAGCACGACGTTCTCGTGGTGCCAGCGCGCGTTGCGCACGGTGGGGAAGCTCCGCCAGAGCGAACGGTTCTTCAGGATGCGGTGACCGTTCAGCTCGCGCGCGAACAGCGTCTCCACGAAGGCGACCGTGTCGTCCTCGCTCGCCGCGTCGAGCCCGGCCCGGCGCCACGTGTCCTCGGTCGTCTCGAGGATGAATGTCGACAGCGTGGCGTTGTAGCGATAGGCGTGCACCCGCCAGAGGCCGTGCGTGTCGTTCTTGAAGAGGAACGTGAAGGCGGGAAACGGGAACGTCGTGCCCAGCCAGACGAACCGGCTCCAGCCCCACGAGATCTCGGGACGGAAGTGCTCGGCGTAGCGCGCGCGCACCGTGCTGTTCACGCCGTCCGCGCCCACGACGAGGTCCGCGCCCGCGAAGGCGTCGAGCGAGCCCACCTCGGTCTGGAAGGTGAGCTTCACGCCGAGTCCCGCCGCGCGCCGCTGCAGGATGTCGAGCAGGGCCTGGCGGGAGAGGCCGGAGAAGCCGTGCCCCGAGGAGCGGAGCACCTGGCCGTCGTAGTGAATGTCGATGCTGTCCCAGTGCGCGAAGGCGCGCGTGATCTCGGCGTGCGTCTCGGCATCCGCCTCGGCGAAGTTCTCCAGCGTGGCATCGGAGAACACCACGCCGAACCCGAAGGTGTCATCGGGACGGTTGCGCTCCACGACGGTGACGTCGCGGGCGGGATCGGCCTTCTTGAGGAGGATCGCGAGGTAGAGCCCGGACGGGCCACCGCCAATGGCCACGATCTTCACGTCGCGATTGTACGTCAGCGCCGACGGCGAGCGAGCGCTCCGAACGCCTTGCCGCCCGCACGCGAGTCGGCTACGTTTGCCAGGGAAGCGAAGATGCGGCGCTACCTCCTCTCGCTCGTGGTCGTCGCCGTCGCGATCGCGGTCCGCGCTGCGTTCGACCCGGTCTTCGGCGCCCGCTATGCCTTCCTGACGTCCAGCCTCGCCATCACGGCCGCCGCGTGGTTCGGCGGATTCGGCCCCGGCGTGTTGGCCACCGGCGTCTCCGCCGCCGTCGCCGCGCTGCTGTGGCTGCCGCCGGCCGGCTTCGCCGTCGTCGAGCGGGTCGACCGCATCGCGCTCGTCATGTTCGTCGCGATCGGCGTCGCGGTGAGCCTCGCCATGGAAGACCTTCACCGCGCCCGACGACGTGCGGAGCGGACGGAGGACGACCTGCGCCGCATCAGCGACGCCGTGCCCACGCTCATCGCCTACATCGACGCCGCCCGTCGCTTCCGCTTCGTCAACGCCCCGTATGCCGCGCGTCACCGCCGCTCGCGCGCGGACGTCATCGGCGCCACCGTGTCCGACGTCCTCGGCCACGAGCGCTACGCGCGCGTGCAGCCGTACCTCGATGCCGCGCTCGCCGGCGAGCGCATCAAGTTCCAGCTCCTCACGCCCTACGAGCAGGAGTCGGGCGACCAGGTCGTGACGTGCATGCCCGACGTGGCGTCGGACGGCACCGTGCGCGGCGCGATCGTCGTCATCACCGACCTCACCGACATCAAGGCGGCCGAGCGCGAGCGAGCGGAGCTCCTGAAGCGCACCGAGGAAGCGCGCGCCGCTGCCGAGGCGGCCAATCGTTCCAAGGACGAGTTCCTCGCCGTCCTCTCGCACGAGCTGCGCACGCCGCTCACGTCGATGCTGGGCTGGGCCCGGCTCCTGCGATCCCCGAATCTTCCGCCGCAACGGCTCGCGCACGGGCTCGAGGTCATCGAGCGCAACACGCGGCTGCAGGCCCGTCTCATCAGCGATCTGCTCGATGTCTCGCGCATCATCGCGGGCAAGCTGGAGCTGGACCGCCACGAGGTGGAGCTGGTGGCGACCGTCGACGCGGCCCTGGAGGCGCTGCAGTCGGACATCGAGGCCAAGAACATCACGGTCGTGCCGCACATGGATCCCGCGGGGAGCCGCGTGCTCGGCGACGGCACGCGGTTGCAGCAGGTGGTCGTGAACCTCATCTCCAACGCCATCAAGTTCACGCCGCCCGGTGGCCGGATCGACATCCGCCTCCTGAGCGACGGCAGCCGCGCGCGTCTCTCCGTGAGCGACACCGGGATCGGCATCGCGCCGGACGTCCTGCCCAACGTCTTCGACCGGTTTCTCCAGGCCGCCACGGCGCCGAATCGCGGTGCGGGGCTGGGGCTCGGCCTCGCCATCGTTCGACACCTGGTCGCGCTGCACGGCGGTCGCGTGTGGGCGGAGAGCCCGGGACTCCAGCGCGGCTCCACGTTCACGGTGGAGCTGCCACTCATCACGGAGCGGCGCGAGGTGCCCGATAGTCTCGTCGCCCTCGAAGGCGCGCCACGGCTCGATGGCGTGCACGTGCTCCTGGTCGAGGACGACGTCGACGCGCGCGAGATGCTGCGCATGATGATGATCGACGCGGGCGCCACCGTGAGCACCGCCCACACCGCGGAGAGCGCTCTCGAGACCAACGCCGCCGATCGTCCCGACGTGCTGGTGAGCGACATCGGTCTGCCCGGTCGCGATGGCTACGCGCTCGTGCGCGAGCTGCGCGAGCTCGAACGCCGCGAGGGCACGCGGACGGTTCCCGCCATTGCGCTGACCGCGTTTGCTGCGGTGGAAGACCGTCAGCGCGCCTTCGCCGCCGGCTTCCAGTTTCACCTGCCCAAGCCGGTCGATCCGGCCCACCTGATCGCCACGGTCGCCCACGCCGGCCGCAAGAAGTAGGCGCCGCGCCGTCCGGCTCGGCCGTCGCCGGGCCTCGTGAACGGCGGCGGTGCAGCCGATATACGACTCGATGCGCTACGACTTCGATCTGCTCTGCATCGGCAGCGGGCCGGCGGGGCAGCGCGCCGCCGTGCAGGCGGCCAAGCTCGGCAAGCGCGCCGCGGTCGTGGAGCGTCAGCCCGTCCTGGGCGGGACCTGCCTGCACACCGGCACCATCCCGAGCAAGACCTTCCGCGAGGCAGTCCTCGAGTTCGCCCACCGCCGCGACACCCGTCCGACCGCCGCCGCGCTCGTCGACCGGGTCAACCGCGTGGTGACGCGCGAGACCGAGGTCCTCGGGCATCAGCTCTACCGGAACGGCGTGACGCTGCTGCGCGGACACGCCGCCTTCCGCGACAGTCACACCGTCGCGCTGGCGTCCGACGGAAGCGATCGCACGGTCACCGCGGAGCACATCGTGATCGCGGTGGGTACGCGCCCCGCACCCCCGCCCGGCGTCGCGGTGGACCGCGAGGTCGTCGCCACGAGCGACGACATCGCGTGCCTGTCCACGCTCCCCCGCAGCGTGGTCGTCGTGGGCGGTGGCGTGATCGGCATCGAGTACGCGTCGATGCTGGCCGCCCTCGGCATCACGGTCACCGTCGTGGACCAGCGCGAGCGCGTGCTGGAATTCCTCGACCGCGAGATCGTCGACGAGCTGGTCCACCAGCTGCGCGACCGCAACGTCACCATGCGCCTCGGCGAGGCGGTGAGCGACGTCGAGATCGCGGAGGGCCGCCCGCGTCGCGCCGTGACGCGCCTCTGCTCGGGCAAGCGCATCGTGGCCGATCTCGCGCTGTTCTCGGTGGGACGCCTCGGCGCCACCGACGATCTCGAGCTGGAAGCCGCTGGCCTCGAGGCCGACGAGCGCGGCCGCCTCAAGGTCGACGCGCAGTTCCGCACCCGCGTGCCGCACATCTTCGCCGCCGGCGACGTCATCGGCTATCCGAGCCTGGCCGCCACGTCGTCGGAGCAGGGACGCCTCGCCGCCTGCCACGCCTTCGGCGTCGCCACCGCGCCGATGCCGCCCCACTTCCCCATCGGCATCTACTCGATCCCCGAGATCTCGATGGTCGGCGCCACGGAGCGCGAGCTGACGGACGCGCGCGTGCCCTACGAGACCGGCTTGGCGCGCTACCGCGAGATTGCCCGCGGGCAGATCCTCGGCGACGACAGCGGCCTCCTGAAACTCCTCTTCCACCGCGACGAGCGGAGACTCCTCGGTGTGCACGCCATCGGCACCGGCGCCACCGAGCTGATCCACGTCGGCCAGGCCGTCCTCGCCCTCAACGGCGGCCTCGACTACTTCCTCCAGACCGTCTTCAACTACCCCACCCTCGCCGAATGCTACAAAGTCGCCGCCCTCAACGCCGCCAACAAGCTGAACAGCTGACACCCGCTGAATCGGCCGCGACATGATTTCGCGGTCAGCGTCGCCGACGACGTCGCACCGCCGATCCGCGGCGACGCGCTCGCCGCGTTCTACGTCGCCGATCACGTTGCACCGCTGATCCGCGGCGACGAGTTCGCCGCGTTCTACGTCGCCGATCACGTTGCACCGCTGATCCGCGGCGACGAGTTCGCCGACGAGCCGGAAACCCGCGTTCGGCGGGTGGCGGGGGAGAGGCCCGGCGACCCGTTTCCCGCACACGGAGGGTGACGCCTCAAACCCGACGGTTGGGAACGCCTCGCCGAACCATCGAAGCCGCAGACGGTCGTGGTCAGAGCGGCCCCTCTCCCGTCACCCGCCGAACGCGCGCTCAACCGCAAGCCGACAATCGCAGGGGCCACACCACCGCCCGCGCGACGTACAATCGCCGGGATGCCGTCGTTCCTGCCGTTCGTGCAGCAGTGGTTCGAGACGTCGTTCGCCGCGCCGACGCCCCCGCAACGCCGGGGCTGGGACGCCATCGCCGCCGGCCGCGACACGCTGATCGTGGCGCCCACGGGCTCGGGCAAGACGCTCGCCGCGTTCCTGTGGGCGCTCGACGACCTGCATCGCCTCGCCCTCGACAAGAACCTGCAGGACCGCGTCTACGTCGTCTACGTCTCGCCGCTGCGCGCGCTGAACAACGACATCGAGAAGAACCTGCACGCGCCGCTCGCCGGCATTCGCGCCGCCGCCGAGGCAGCCGGCATCGACGCGCCGGACATCCGCGTGGCCGTGCGGACGGGCGACACGCTCGCCGCCAAGCGACAGGCCATGACGCGCCGGCCGCCCCACGTGCTGATCACGACGCCGGAGTCGCTCTACATCCTGCTCACGTCGGCGCGCTTCCGTCCCGCCCTCGGCTGCGTGCGCTACGTGATCGTCGACGAGGTCCACGCGCTCATGGCGAGCAAGCGCGGCGCGCACCTCACGCTGTCGCTGGAGCGCCTGCAGGCGCTGGTGGCCGAGCACGGCGCTCCCCGCCCTCAGCGGATCGGCTGCTCCGCGACCGTGAGTCCGGTCGACGCCGCGCTGCGCTTCCTCACCGGCGCCACCGCCCACGATGCCGTCGCCATCGACGCCGGCTTCACGCGCGACCTCGATCTCGAGGTCATGACGCCCGTCGACGACTTCCTCACCGCGGCGAGCGACACGGTGTGGGACGCCGCCCTGCAGGAGATCGCGGAGATGGTGCGCGAGCACCGCACCACGCTGGTGTTCGCGCAGAGCCGGCGCGCGGCGGAGCGACTGGCGCGAAACCTCGGCGACCTCCTGGACGGCGGGGTGGCCGCGCACCACGGCTCGCTCTCGCGGCGCGCCCGCCTCGACGCCGAGACGCGACTCAAGAACGGTGAGCTGCGCGCGCTCGTCGCCACGTCGTCGCTGGAGCTCGGTATCGACGTCGGCGCCATCGACCTCGTCGTGCAGCTGCAGTCCCCGCGCACCGTCGCGGCCACGCTGCAGCGGGTGGGACGCGCGGGCCACCTGCTGAGCCGCGTCTCCAAGGGACGCATCGTGGTCACCAAGGGTGAGGAGCTGATGGAGGCGGCCGCCGTCGTGCGCGCCATTCGCGCGCGCCGCCTCGACCGCATCGCGGTGCCCGCCGCGCCGCTCGACGTGCTCGCGCAGCAGGTCGTGGCCGCGGTGGCGGCGGAGTCGCTCGGCATCGACGAGCTCCTCGCGCGCTTCCGCAACGCCGCGCCCTACGCCAATCTCACGCGCGACGATCTCGTCAGCGTGGTGCGAGCCGTCGCCGAGCCGCTGCCCGCCGAGGTGCGTGGCGTGGCGCCGCGCATCTTGTGGGACCGCGTGAACGACCGCCTGCACGCGCGTCGCGGCAGTCGTCTCCTGGCCCTCACGTCGGGCGGCACGATCCCCGACGCCGGCCTCTACGACGTCCACGTCGCCGACACCGACCTGAAGGTCGGCACGCTCGACGAGGAGTTCGTCACGGAGAGCCTGCCCGGCGACGTGTTCCTGCTCGGCTCCAACGCCTGGCGCATCGTGAAGGTGCGCGCCGACCGTGTTCACGTCGAGGATGCGCAGGGGATGTCCCCCACGATCCCGTTCTGGAAGGGGGAGCATCCCTCGCGGTCGTTCGATCTCGGCGTGGCCGTGGGCGCGCTCCGTCGCGACGCCGGCGCACGGCTGCACGACCCCGACTTCTCGACGTGGGCGCACGCCGAGTGCGGGCTCCAGCCGCGGGCGGCCCAGGCGCTCCACGGCTGGCTCACGAAGGCGGTGGAGCTCCTCGACGGCGTGCCCGACGAGCGCACCGTGGTGGTGGAGTCGTTCAGCGACGAGATGGGCGGACGTCACGCCGTCCTCCATTCCGTCTTCGGCATGCGCGTGAACGGCGCGTGGGGCATGGCGCTGCGCGAGGCGCTCCGGCGCGGACTCGGCATCGTGGCCGAGGCGAGCCACGTCGACGACGGCATCCTGCTCTCGTTCCCTCCCGGCCAGGTGCCGCCGTCGCCCGCGCGCCTCGCCACGCTCGTCGCGCCCGAGGACGTGGACGTCCTGCTCGGACGCGCCTTGATCGGCTCGCCGCTCTTCACCGCGCGCTTCCGTCACGCCGCCGTGCGCGCGCTGTTCATCCCGCGCATGACGAAGGGCCAGCGGACGCCGGCGTGGATGCAGCGCCTGCGCGCGGACGCGCTGATGGAGTCGGTGGGCGGCCAGGCCGAGTTCCCCGTCGTGGCCGAGACGCTGCGCGAGTGCTTCGAGGACGCCTTCGACGTGCCGCGGCTCAAGCGGATCCTCGAGGACCTGCGCGAGGGCGCCGAGATGCGGACGCGCGCGGTCGACACGGCGATGCCCTCGCCCTTCGTCTATCCGCTCCTCGCCGCGTGGGACTGGGCGTATCTCGACGCCGGCCACGCCGAGGAGCGCCGCAGCGACGCCGTGCCCGTGCGTCGCGCGTGGAGCGTGCCGAGCGGCCCCCTCGACCCCACCGTCGTCGCCGCCGTCGAGGCGGAGCTGCAGCGCACCACGCCCGAGCGTCGCGCGCGCGATGCCAACGAGCTGGCCGCGATGCTGGACGAGCTGGGCGACCTCGACGTGGAGGAGATCGCCGCGCGCGCGATCCCGGAGCCGACGTCGCTCCTCGACGCGCTCGCGTCGGAGCGGCGCGTGCTGCCCGCCCGCTTTGGCGGGCGCCTCGCGTGGATCGGCACGACCGACGCGCCGCTCTACGTCGGACTGCCCGGAGAGGACGGCGCGCTCGAGCGCGTGGCCCTGCGCCTCGTCCGGACGCGCGGTCCGCTCACCGCCGCGTGGCTGGCCGCGCGCTACGTCGTCGACGAGGCGCGCGCGACGGCCGTGCTGGACCGGCTCGAGCTGCGCGGCCTCCTGCGGCGCGGGATCTTTCTCGCCGACGCACCGTCGCCCCAGTACGTGCACATCGCGGTGCTCGACGAGGTCCAGCGGCGTCAGGCGCGCGCCCGTCGCGTGGCGCGCCCCGTCGCGTCTCCCGAGCGCTTCACGAGCTTCCTGCTGCGCCGGCATCACCTCCACCCCGAGCATCGGCTCGTGGGCCCCCCCGGCGTCCTCGCCGCGCTGGAGCTCTTGCAGGGCGAGGACGTGCCGCTCAGGCTCTGGGAGCACGCCTTCCTGCCCCTCCGCCTGGAGACGTACGAGCGCGAGTGGCTGGACCGTCTCGGTCTCGCAGGCGAGATCGTGTGGACCTGCTTCAACGGCAGCCCCGGTCGCGCCGGCGTGGCGCTGCGCGAGAACATCGGCTGGCTGCGCGAGCGCGTCGAGGCCGGGGCCGACCTCGATCCCCGCATCAAGAACGTGCTGCGCCACCTCGAGCTGCGCGGCGCCTCCTTCGTGCAGGACCTCATGCGACCCACCGGGCTCGACGCCTCCGCGACGCGCGAGGCGCTGTGGGAGCTCTTCTGGTCGGGCCTGGTCGCACCGGACACGTACAGCGCCGTCGTGGCGGGGACTGTGCGGCGGCCCACGACGTCGACCGCGCCGGCGTCGGGTGACGGCGGGCGTTCCCTGCGGTCGCGTCACCGCGCGGG